>JANXZW010000037.1 GCA_025355305.1 Actinomycetes bacterium
AGTGATTCCAAAGTATTGCTTGCCACAGTTGAACACTTCATCACTCGTCCAGATCGCACCGAAATCTCACTTCTCTGTCGAGATTCCGTTGAAACTCGTACCTGGAGCGCTATCAATCACCAATTGCTTGGTCACTACAACGCAATTATCGAATCTCGCCATGGATCGAGTCGTCCTATTGGAGCGGTTGCATGAGAATCGTTCACGTCGCTAATTTTTATGGACCGAACTCCGGTGGAATCAAGACCACTCTGCACGAGCTCGGTCGCGGCTATTTAAAATACGGTCACGACTTCATCTACATCGTGCCTGGTACCCAATTTTTGCAGGAACAGACACCCTACGGTCGCAAGATAACCCTCCCGAGCGTGATCTTGCCAGGTAGTGGTAGCTATCGAATTATTAAATCAAATAAGAAGCTACGCGCGCTGATCGCAGAGTTAAAGCCAGATCGGATCGAGATCTCCGATCGCTTCACCTTGCTCAACATCGGCAAGTTTGCGCGCCGCAATGGAATTCCTACCGTTGTCTTTAGCCATGAAACGCTCCGTGGCCTGGCAGAACGCTTCTTGCCGGCCTGGTTGCCACGCAAAGCGCTCGTGAATTGGCACAACCGTCGCCTCGCCCGAAACTTTGACCACGTAATCGCCACAACGGAATTTGCCGCCGCCGAGTTCCGCGAGATCGGCACAAAAAACTTGGTGAAGATTCCCCTCGGCGTCGATTTGGTGAACTTCAACCCTGATCACCGCTCTGCAGAGTTCCGTCAGGAACTGCTTAGGGGTTCTGAAGTGCTTCTGGTTCACTGTGGACGCCTCTCTCCCGAGAAGGAGCCAGAGCGCTCGATCGAAGCGCTCATTGAACTGCGCAACCGGGGAATTGATGCCCGCCTTGTCATCGTGGGTATTGGTCCAATGTGGAAGAAGATCCGCCTACTGGCAAAGGAGCTGCCCGTTGACACCCTGGGCTACATCGCAGATCGCAAGCGCGTTGCAGCGATCCTTGCTAGCGCCGATGTATCAATGGCTCCAGGACCGCTAGAAACCTTCTGCTTATCCGCACTTGAATCTTTAGCGAGCGGAACTCCCGTTGTCGCTTCACGGAGCAGCGCGGTCGGTGAGTTTCTGAAGGTGAATGTGAAGAATCCAGCGGGCGCAGTTGCAGCAGATAATGGGGCTGCCTTCGCCGATGCCATCGAATCACTCTTGTACCGACCAAAGTTGCGCGGCGTAGCGCGCGGCGCCGCTGAGGCGCTGCCCTGGGATAAGACGATTCATTTGATGATGTTGTTGCATGGCATTGAAGGGATCGGCAGCAAAGCACCTTCTGTAGTAACCAAAAGAAAATTGATGATTGCATCATGACGACTCTGGCATCGCCCCAGACCCGCCAAGTTCGTTTCACGGTCATTGGCGACTCCGCCGCCTTCGGTACCGGTGATACAGATCAGCTCGGCAACCCACGGGGGTGGGGTTTTTACTTGAGCGAGGTATTTCAAGATTCATGCCAATACTTCAACTTCTCGCGACCTGGTGCCAGATCCGGTGAAGTCAAAGATGTGCAGCTCCCCCGCGCACTAGAGACCACTCCTGACATATGCGCTGTCATCGTTGGAGGTAACGATATGTTGCGCAATGGATTTGATCCACGCACTCTCTATGAGAATATTTCACAGACTTGTCACGAACTCATGGCGTGTGGCACCGAGATCATCATGGTTGAACTCCATGATCCAGGTGAGATCTTGCGAGTGCCGGGTTTACTAAAGCGAGTGATTCGTCGTCGTGTTAATGCGGTGAACGCTGTTTACTATCAGCTCGCTCGTGAGCTTGACCTGATTCTGATCCGCACCCGCAATATTCCGCAGGTGCACGACATATCAAATTGGCATATTGATCGCATGCATCCCGGTCCACGTGGCCACCAATTATTGGCCCGTGAGATGGCAAGTGAATTACAAGCACGCGGGTGGAAGGTTGACATGCCTGAATCGCAAGCCGCTGACTGCCACTCCCGCACTGCAAAAATCTGGTGGCTGATTTGCAACGGTGCTCCATGGTTCCTAAAACGCTCAGTAGATCTGCTCCCCGTTGCGCTCATTTTGATGGCGATTGAGGCGGCTCGGGTATTAATTGAGGTAATTGCGAAGGGGTACTCGGCAGTAACCGATAGGCGCGCATAAACTTTTAAAATGCTCGCACTCTTAGCCCCTGGCCAAGGTGCACAAACCCCAGGGTTCTTAACTCCGTGGTTAGAAGATTCAACTTCGCGTGCGCTGGTAGAAAATTGGTCCAGACTCATCGACCTGGATCTCACCCACCTCGGAACATCCGCAGATGCCGATGAGATTCGCGAGACTGCACATGCCCAGCCGCTACTCGTTGCGGCAGGTTTGATCTCTGCGATGCAATGTTTCGCCGGAGAGCAGATCTCCTTCGATTACTTTGCTGGCCACTCTGTCGGTGAGATTACCGCCGCTAGCTTGGCCCAGAGCTTTGATGGCGATTCGGCGTTGACCCTGGTCAATGTGCGCGGACGAGCGATGTCTGCAGCCGCTGCCGGAAGCAAAACTGGTATGTCGGCTGTCTTGGGTGGGGAGCGCGAAGTTGTGGTGGCCGCCCTCCAAGCGCTGGGGTTAACCCCCGCAAATGAGAATGGTGGGGGTCAAATCGTCGCTGCCGGAGATCTAGCCGCTCTGGCTCTTCTCGGGGAAAACCCTCCTGCAGGTTCACGCGTGCGCCCCCTGCAAGTTTCCGGCGCATTTCACACCAGCGTCATGCAACCGGCGGTTACCAAGTTGGCAGATGCCGCCCGTGAGATTGATGTTATTAATCCGGTATCACCCGTGATTTCTAATAGAGATGGTGCAATCATTACGAATGGTGATGAGCTCATGGCTCGCATCGTCGGCCAGGTCTCTGGCCCAGTCCGATGGGATCTATGTATGGCGACTCTCGCCGCAGCAGGCGTTACAGGTGTCATTGAAGTTGCCCCCGGTGGAACTCTGACAGGCCTGGTTAAGCGTGCAGAACCCGGCATCGAAATCTTTGCAGTAAAGACCCCAGAGGATATTGCTGGCGCACGCGAATTCGCACAGAAACATGGTGGCAAATAATGGCTATTAAATTTTCAACTCCCACACAGAACGCCCGCATCCTCGCTGTAGGTGCCTACCGCCCCGAACGCGTGGTTCCAAACTCAGAACTCGTAGCACGAATCGACTCTTCCGATGAGTGGATACAGCAGCGCACCGGCATTCAAACGCGCCACTGGGCTGCCGCTGATGAATCAGTCGCCGACATGGCTGTTAAGGCATCTCGCATTGCAATTGCGCGTGCTGGCCTGACCCCGCAAGATATTGACACGATCATTGTTGCGACGATCACCTACCCTTATCAGACGCCAAGTGCCTCCACCGAAGTCGCGCTCCAGTTAGAGATCAAGAACGCAGCCGCATTTGATGTTGGTGCTGCCTGTGCTGGATTCTCCTACGGTCTTGGACTTGCCAACGACATGCTCCGCTCGGGTTCTGCTAAACATGTCTTGGTGATCGGCGCGGAGAAGATCTCGGATTTTCTTGATCTTGATGATCGCGCTACATCATTTATCTTCGCCGATGGCGCAGGCGCTGTCGTCGTGGGTCCATCCGATGAGGTCCGTATTGGAGCAACGACCATGGGCTCTGATGTCGATCATCGCGACGCTATCGCGATGATTCCCTCTTGGACCGCTTACAAGCCTGGCTCTGAAATAACTGATCTCACCTGGCCGGTTATCCATCAAGAGGGTCAAAAAGTCTTTCGCTGGGCTGTCTATGAAGTAGCCAAAGTCGGGAAAGAGATTATTGCCAGATCAGGTTTGACTCCAGACGATATCGCCGCCTTTATCCCCCACCAAGCCAACGAGCGCATCATCGATTCACTCGCGAAGTCCATCGAGCTCCCCGATAGCGTGGTGATAGCTCGCGACATTCGCACGACAGGCAATACATCAGCGGCATCGATTCCCCTGGCGATGGATGCCCTGCTCGCCCAACACCCAGAGTTACACGGCAAGAACGCTCTACTGATCGGCTTTGGAGCTGGACTGGTTTACGCCGGTCAAGTCGTGGAATTACCTCCTCAACCCAAGTAAGAACCAGCATAAGAAAAGGAATATAAAAAATGGCACTAACTCAAGATGAAGTACTTGCAGGGATCAAAGATATCGTTGTAGAAGTTGCTGGCGTCGATGCAAGCAAGATCGAGATGGCCAAGAGCTTTAGTGATGATCTCGAAGTTGATTCGCTCAGCATGGTGGAAGTTATCGTTGCCGCTGAAGAGAAGTTCGGCGTAAAGATTCCTGATGAGGAAGTCACCAAGATGGGCACAGTTGCAGATGCTGTTAACTTCATCGTTGGCGCATCCAAATAACCAGCAATCCCCGCAATTCCAGCAGTAATAAGTAGTCAAGAGGAGTATTAAAAGCGAATGAGCGATAGAACCCGCGTTGTAGTCACCGGTCTAGGAGCAACAACTCCACTTGGAGGAGATGTTCCTAGTACGTGGGCTGCCCTACTTGCCGGAAAGAGCGGTGCCAGGTTACTAACTGATGAGCCTTGGACCGAAGTTTCGACCGTCAAGTTTGCCGCCCGGGTCGCTGTTGAACCGAGTGAGGTCATGGAGCGCGTAGAGATGCGCCGGCTGGATCGCTCGGAACAATTTGCAATGATCGCTGCTCGCGAAGCGTGGGCTGATGCTGGTTCCCCTGATGTCGATAAGGAACGCCTTGGCGTTGTGATCGCATCTGGAATTGGCGGAGTCATCACAATTCTTGATCAATATGAGATCTTGCGGGAGAAGGGTCCACGCTCTGTGAGCCCTCACACCGTTCCGATGCTCATGCCCAACGGTCCTGCCGCAAATGTTGGTCTGGAACTACAAGCTAGAGCCGGAGTACATACTCCGGTAAGCGCCTGTGCCTCGGGCGCCGAAGCTGTCGGTTATGCGATGGAGATGATCCGTACCGGTCGCGCCGATATCGTGGTTACCGGAGGCGTTGAAGCCGCCATCCACGGGTTGCCAATTGCAGCTTTCGCCTCGATGAAGGCGCTTTCAACTCGAAATGATGCGCCAGAGAAGGCATCGCGTCCTTACGACACCGATCGTGATGGATTTGTCCTGGGTGAGGGTGGCGGAGTCATCGTCCTGGAATCACTCGAGCACGCACAAAAGCGTGGCGCCAAGATCTACGCAGAGATAGCTGGTCAAGGTTTGACCTCTGATGGCTACCACATAGCCGCTCCAGACCCAGATGGCAGCGGAGTTACTCGCGCCGTGAAATTTGCATTAGAAGATAGTGGCGTTGATCTTGCTGAAGTCGTGCACCTCAACGCTCACGCAACATCGACTCCAGTTGGCGATGTTGCAGAGGCGAACGCTTTAGCGGCGGCCCTCGGGGAGCACATCAACCATGTCGCCGTCTCGGCCACTAAGTCGATGACCGGTCACCTCTTAGGAGGCGCTGGCGCAATTGAGACGATCTTCTGCGTACTGGCCCTGCATCACCGTATGGCTCC
This sequence comes from Actinomycetes bacterium, assembly GCA_025355305.1. GTDB lineage: Bacteria > Actinomycetota > Actinomycetes > Nanopelagicales > Nanopelagicaceae > PALSA-747. The sequence continues at coordinate 5,558 of JANXZW010000037.1, forward strand.
GCCCACAATTAACATCGAGAACCTCGACCCCGCGGTCAAGTTTGATGTAGTTCGGGATAAGCCTCGCCCGCTTCCAGCAGGTCAGATAGCTGCGATTAACGACTCCTTTGGCTTCGGAGGACACAATGTGGTCCTCATTTTCCGCTCATTCGAGGCCTGACCCCGCTTATTTCTTTATCTGGAGGGGTTTCAACCCTCTACTTTTGAGTTACACTTTTCCACAGTCGGACGCTTGGCAGTACCCGTTTCATGGATTCGGTATCGCTGTAAAAGAGGAAGACCGAAGCTAAAGAAATCTTTAGCTTCACTCACATACCGAAGGAAATATCTACATGGCAACAGGCACAGTTAAGTGGTTCAACTCTGAAAAGGGTTTTGGTTTCATTGCGGTTGATGGCGGCGGACAAGATGTATTCGTCCACTACTCAGCAATCCAAGGCAATGGCTACAAGTCTCTCGAAGAGGGTCAAGCAGTAACTTTCGAAGTCGTACAAGGTCCAAAGGGCCCACAGGCTGACGCAGTTAATCCTGCTTAATTAACCATTAACACTCATTAATGAGAAGGGCCTCACCAGAAATGGTGGGGCCCTTCTCATTTAGTAATTAGAACTAGTAACCAACGCGCTTAGGAACAGTTCCAACTTTCTTCTCGAGCGCTGCTACAGATTGTGCAGGAGAGAGATCCTTGCCAACCTTCCAATGGTCCAAATATTTCCAGGGGTATAGCTCACCCCGACGTACCCACCAAATACCTGCTCGTGTCGGCCACGAGATTCCAAAATGTAGATGAGGGGCGGTCCCCCGCGCATCACCACTAACTCCAATACGTCCCATCACTTCACCAACTTTTACTCGATGGCCGGGAACCATCTTGCTGCTGATGTAGGAGAGATGTGACCCGTAATAACGCACTCCATCATCTCCGATGATGGAAATCGAGAGCCCGCCGCGATCTGCCCCGAGGTCGGTCTTCCACGTAAATCGATCCACCCGATTCACCTCATCGACCAGACCAGAGGTTGGTGCTACGAAGAGACAACCGACGTGGGTCAATATGTCTGTCGCTGGGTAATCGTGGTGATATCTGGCGTAGGTGTACTTGCAACCTTGCACAGGAAATGAGTAAACCGGCGAAGCATGTGCAATGGGAACTAGAACGCCACCTAGAAGTAGCGCAAGAGTCATGACTTTGGAGAGGGTTCTCATACCCCGTACGATACGCAGGTACTCCCCCGGCTAGCGCCGGTGAACGGTATTGAGGCAATAGCTCAGTTGGTTAGAGCCCCGAACTCATAATTCGGTCGTCGTAGGTTCAAGTCCTACTTGCCTCACAATTCTTTTTTATTTCACCCTTTCAGCGCGCACTCTGCAAATTACCCCGCTACGCTCCAAGTTGTCATTGAGCCTTGGGGGAGTTTCCTGTGAACGGTAATGAAATGAGAGTTGGTCTGCTCGCCTACGGCGCTATCGGCGATGAACATAATCGCGCCCTCGGCGCCACCGCCGGATTGCGACTAACCGCCGTCTGCGATACCAATCCAGAGAGACTCGCCGCAGCACTCGCGCTCTCACCAGAGATTCAGACATTTGTGGATGCAACTGAGATGCTGAACTCTGGTGAGATTGATTTGGTAGTCGTTTCAACGCCTCCCAATAGTCACTACTCCTGGGCCAAGGCGGCGCTCACCCGTGGTCTCAATGTGGTGCTTGAGAAACCGATGGCGCTTACGACGGAGCAATGTGATGAATTAATTGCGCTATCCGCACAAGTAGATCGACTCTTGGTCGTCTATCAGAATCGACGCTACGACTCCGATTTTGTGACGCTAAAGAACGCTATCGATTCGGGTCTCATCGGAGAGGTCTTTCATTACGAGAGCTTCGTGGGAGGTTACTCCAAGCCCTGTTCCTTCTGGCACTCAATGGCCGATGTCTCAGGAGGGGCGATCTTTGATTGGGGCAGCCACTTTATCGATCAGGTCTTGGCAACCATTCCCTCTGATGTGCAGCATGTCAGCGGGCTCAACCAGAAACGCGTTTGGACGCATGTGACCAACGCAGATCACGCACAAGTGACAATCACCTTCACTGATGGTGTCCAGGCGATATTCACGAATACCGATTTAGCAGCTGCTCGCAAACCAAAGTTTTACATACTCGGTACCGAAGGCGCACTCGTAGGTAATTGGGATCCTGCCGCAGGTACTTCCGTCGCAGACCTTCCTGCGATCATCACCCTCCATCGATCCGACGGAACCCAAGAAGTTGTGACACCCGCAATCCTTACCCCCTATTCGTTCCACGCCTCATTGGTCACCTATCTCAACGATAGAACTCCAATGGCTGTCACCGCTCAGCAGTCGCGAGATGTCGTCGCCATCATGGAGGCGGCTGAAAAGTCCGCGCTCACCAATGGCACCTTGATATCACCAGAGTTGCTACGAAAGTCCTCCACCATCCACGACCATCGTCTCTCCATGCATGTATGAAGAGTCATCCGACGCAAGGAAGCTAACAGCGGCGGCAATATCTTCCACGGTACCGATACGTTGAGCGGGAATTCTTTTCTCCCACGCGCGTAGTGCTGGCATATCTTCCTTGATCCAATTGGCCATTGGGGTATCTATAAGTCCAGGACAGATGATGTTCGCGCGAATACCCTTGGCGCCGTAATCTGCTGCGAGTGAGCGGGTAAACATGATGACACCCGCCTTGGAGGCACAGTAGATCGCCCGGTTGGTTCCAGAGTGCAGCCCAGCCGTTGAAGAAATATTAATAATGTTTCCCTTACCCGCGCTCAAAAAATCCGGGATGAAGACTTTGCACATCAACCAGGTCCCCTTGAGATTCACATCCATTATCTGATCAAAGGCCGCCTCTTCCAGAGTCACTACATCGTGCTCGAAGAAAATTCC
>JANXZW010000039.1 GCA_025355305.1 Actinomycetes bacterium
TATGCGCCCGCCTGGAACGCGATGGGCCATAACGAGATCTTGGTCGGCGAAGCCTTTAGAACTTGGAGCGGCTCCCCTGAGGAGAAGTCAAAGGTCGTAATTGCTACCAAGGGTGGCATCACTCGCGCCAAGGGCGAAAACTGGTGGGGAATTTCTGGTCGCAATGCCGGTAAGCACTATCTCTATCGCGCAGTTGAAGCGTCAGCGGCGAGGATGGGGCTTTCGAAGATTCCTCTCTGGCAACATCACCGCCTTGATACATCGATCACATTTGAAGAGCAATTTGAAAACGTTCTCACACTTATAGATCATGGTTATGTCGGTGCAATTGGGTTGAGCAATGTAAATGCTCAACAGTTGCGCCGCGCGATTGTGATTGGTGGTACTCCTCAACAAGGCGGAGTTGTTTCAGTACAGAATGAATTCAGTCCCCGCTACCGACTCTCAGCAGATGTCATTGATATTTGCACCGAGTTTGGAATCGCCTATTTGCCTTGGTCACCATTGGGTGGAGGCTCCAACTTCCAGAAGATTGCTACGGGTGAATTTGGTGCTTTCGATCGCATCGCCGAGAGTAAGGGTGTTTCAGCATATGCGCTCACCGTTGCCTGGCACCTGGCGCAGTTTCCAACATCAATTCCAATTCCCGGCGCATCAAGGGCGGCATCCATCCTAGATTCTCTCTCAGGCGCCGAGATTGAATTGAGCCCTGCGGAGATCGCAGAACTCAATGCCAGCTGTCCGCCAGATGGACCGATCCAAGAAGAGTTGGTAGAGCAACCTGCATTTAGAAGTTAAATCACTCGGTTGGGTATTTAACGCCCATCTGAGCTCGCAGCGCATCCATCACTTTCATGATCTCGACCGACTCGGTGATGCTAAGAATTGGGCTTTCGCGTAAACCTTCTGCAACGCACTTTTCGAGGTGGAGACCTTGGAATTGTCGCCCGATCCCATCAATTTTCACATCGTAACTTTGGATTACCTCGCCACCGCGGTTATAAACCCGGAATGAGGTCTGATTGTAGAAGGCCTTATCAACCTCAATTCGTCCATCTGTGCCTACCACTGTGGCCGTGACTGAACCAGTCGCCGATATAGAGGTCGTTAAGTTCGCCTGCGCTCCACTTTCATATTCAAAGATGATGGAGGTGGTCTCATCTACACCTCGACTGGTCAGGGTGGCTTTGGCGGTGGCGCGCAAAGGAAGTCCAAGTACACGGAGAGCAAAAGAGACGGGGTAGATGCCGAGATCGAGCAACGCTCCTCCGCCAAGGTCTGGCTCCCAGAGGCGAGGAACATGAGAAAGATATTGGCTGTGATCAGCGGAAACAAGCTTGATCTCGCCAAGGATTCCAGAGTTGATCACTTCAAAGATGGCATCCATCGAGGGAAGAAAACGGGCCCACATGGCTTCGAGAACAAAGAGCCCCCTTGCTTCAGCAAGATCTTTAATCTCCTGCGCTTCACGCGCATTGATAGTGAAAGGCTTTTCAAGTAAGACATGCTTTCCGGCATTGAGAGCGAGCAGGGTGTGTTCGTGATGCAAAGAGTGAGGGGTTGAAACATAAACCACGTCAACTTCGGGATCGTTCACTAATGCTTCATATCCTTGATGGCGATTGGGAATCCCAAATTTGTCGGCAAACTCATTGGCCTTAACCAAATCTCGCGCACCTACCGCCTGAATCGTGATACCGGCGATAAGAAAATCATCGGCGAGCACATTGGCAATTCCACCTGCGCTTAAAAAACCCCAACGTAATTTGCTCATATGGGAAAGTGTATCGGCAGGCGCAAGATCTGCACCTGGTTCTACTATTGCGCTATGACCGCTCCTAAGGGATTTGATGCCGTTGTGATCGGTGCGGGTGTGGTTGGTACCGCCTCTGCGCTTGCACTGAGTAACGCGGGGCTAAAAGTTCTGGTTATAGACCGTGGCAAGGTGGCGCAGGGAACCACTAGCGCTGGAGAAGGAAATATTCTGGTCAGCGACAAAGAACCGGGGGCAGAACTACAACTAGCGCTTCGCTCCCGCAATGCCTGGTTTGAAGTGAGTACAGATATTGGTGGCGGATTTGAATTAGAGGCAAAAGGTGGTTTGGTTGTTGCCCGAAGCGAAGCCGGGGTCAAGGGTTTGCGCGCATTGAGTGCGCAACAGCGCAAT
>JANXZW010000007.1 GCA_025355305.1 Actinomycetes bacterium
GTGGAGCTGAGGGGATTTGAACCCCTGACCCCCTGCATGCCATGCAGGTGCGCTACCAGCTGCGCCACAGCCCCAATTTTGGTTTAATCAGACTTACGCCCGTTCAACTTCCCTATCTTAATTCATCAAGAGTTAATGGCAAACGCGGGCAGTCATTCCAGAGGCGATCGAGCATGTAATAGTTACGAAGCTCTTGGGACTGGATATGGACCACCAGGTCAGAATAATCGAGTAGGACCCATTGACCCTTACCTTCTTTGCGGATTGGCTTCTCGCCAATCTCGGCCAACTTCTTGAAGACCTCATCGGCCATTGCTTCCACCTGGCGCTCATTGGCACCGGTTGCGATGAGAAATACCTCAGATAAAACCATCTGCTCGGTCATATCGATCGCGACGATATCTTGACCCAACTTTTCATTGATGGCCTCAGCAGCGCGCTGCGCTAACGCTCGGACTTGCTCACTTGCTGCCATAGAGGCCACGCTCCTTGATGTAGGTCAAAACTGATTCGGTGAGAAACTCTTTTGGATCTCCACCTGATTCAATGACTTCGCGAACTTTCGTCGCGGATATATCCAACGCGTCGATTTCGATCTCGGGGAAGCCAGATGTAGTGGCCTTCTCACTCGGGCGGCGTACAACGAGGACTTCGACCAACTTCTTGAGCGCCTCAGCCTTGTGCCACTTGTCGAAATTGGAGGCAGCATCGCTCCCTAGGATGAGGGTGAAAGTGTCTTTGGGAAAAAAGGGCTTTAGCTGTGCGATGGTGTCGATCGCGTAGGTCGGTCCTTCGCGGCGAACCTCTAGATCTGTGAGCACTACCTTCTCTTGCAGAGCGTCCGAGAGATCATCGAGGGCGAGAGTTGCCATCTCGATCCGGTCATACCCAGATGCCTCAGGCTTCGCAGCGCGCATATAGGGATTGCCCGCCGGGACAACCATGATGGAGTCGAAGCGGTCCGCTAATGATTCAATGATGTGGAGATGCCCACGATGAATGGGGTCAAAAGTCCCACCCAGAATGCCAACTTTTGCGATTGTATTAGTCCCGATCTAAACGGAGAACCAAGAAGAGAAAGAGCGCCAAAATTGTGAATGCGGTGACTCCGAAGAAGATAGGAGAGGCTGGGAGTGGGCGGACAATCGTGTGCGCCTCGCGGAAAATAAGGGTCTGCAGCATTGGGTTACTTTAACCCATCGGGGCCACGAGCGAGCAATTCTTTAAATTGTGCCTCATTTAACACGCGAACACCCAGTTCTGCTGCCTTCGTGGCCTTGGAACCAGGTGAATCTCCCACTACGACAAAGTCAGTTTTCTTAGAGACGCTGCCCGAACTCTTTCCGCCGTGAAGTGTGATCACCTCATCGACTCCGTCACGCGTGAAGGATTCAAGCGATCCTGTCACTACTACCGAGAGCCCAGCGAGAGTCTGTGGGTTGGTATTCACGAAGGTTTCCACCATTGCTACACCTGCCGCGCGCCATTTGCGAATGATCTCTTGGTGCCAATCGATGTGGAACCACTCTAGGACCGCCTGAGCGATTATCTCCCCCACACCGTCGACCGAGGCGAGTTCAGCAACTGACGCGCTGCTGATGGAATCGATCGAACCCAAGGCCTTAGCCAAACTTTGAGCCGCAGTGGGTCCCACGTGGCGGATGGAGAGGGCAACAAGTACACGCCAGAGTGGGCGGGCTTTAGCGCCTTGCAGTGCAATCAAGAATTTTTCGGCGTTGGCACCCAGGGTGCCATCTTTTTTGGTGAAGAAGTCACTCGTGATGAGCTCATCAGCGGTCAACGCGAAGAGATCTCCTTCATCGAGAATCAAGCCACTTTCAAGGAGCGCACTTGCCGCTTCGTATCCCAAAACATCGATATCTAAAGCGGCGCGAGAACCGATGTAGAAGAGGCGCTCACGAAGTTGTGCGGGGCAGGAGCGCGGGTTAGGACAACGAATATCGACATCGCCACTAGATATCGCCTTGAGCTTTGTGCCGCAGTCAGGACACTTGGTCGGCATCACAAAGGCGCGTTCGCTTCCATCGCGTTTTTCGATGACCGGACCCAGAACTTCGGGAATTACATCACCGGCCTTGCGAATCACGACGGTATCCCCGATCAAGATTCCCTTGCGTAGTACTTCCTCTTGATTGTGCAAAGTGGCGTTAGAGACCGTTGATCCGGCAACGACCACCGGTTCCATGAATGCGAATGGGGTCACTCGACCCGTGCGACCCACGCTCACCTTTATATCCAATAGTTTGGTCTGTACCTCAACCGGGGCATACTTAAAAGCAATTGCCCACTTAGGAGCACGCGAGGTAAAGCCCAACCGGTTTTGTATTTCGATCTCGTTAACTTTGATGACAACGCCGTCGATCTCGTGCTCCACATCATGGCGATGGCTCTGGTAGTAGGCAATAAACTTTTCAACTTCTTTGCGCGTCTTAACAACTTTGTATCGCCCACTAGTGGGAAGCCCCCATGACTTCAGAAGGTGATAGGCCTCAGATTGACTGGCAAACGATGCATCTGAAATGGCGCCGATACCGTGCACGACCATAGAAAGTGGGCGGCTTGCAGTTACGCGGGGATCTTTCTGTCGCAGTGAACCGGCGGCGGCATTGCGCGGATTAGCGAAGGCGGACTTACCCGACTCTTGAATCTCCTCGTTAAAATCATTGAAATCTTTGGTCGGGAAGAAGACTTCGCCTCGCACTTCTAACAGTGTTGGGAAATCTTTGCCATCTAGTTCGTGAGGAATCACATCGATGGTCTTGACGTTGAGCGTTACATCTTCACCCGTCACACCATTTCCACGGGTCAGAGCTTGGACTAATTTGCCGCCGCGATAGAGCAGGTTGATTGCCAGACCATCGACCTTAACCTCGCAGAGCCAGCTGTTCTGCGCTCCGGTTTTCTCGATCCGGTCAAACCAGGTGGCGAGTTCATCCAGCCCAAAGGCATTGTCGAGTGAGGTCATCTTTTGAATGTGATCGCGCGCCTCAAAGGCTGTGGCAAAACCCCCACCAACAATTTGAGTTGGGGATTCGGCGGAGCGATACTGCGGATACCTGTTCTCAAGAGCTTCCAACTCTCTGAGTTTTCTATCGAACTCCGCATCGCTGATGATGGGTTTATCCAGAACGTAGTAGCGAAATTGGTGGTCGCGTAACTCTTCGGCGATTGCTGCAATCTGCTCGGCTGCGCGCGCTGACATATGCAAAAACTACAGGGTAGCGCTGACGGTCGCGGAGCCGACGACCCGATCGCCATCGTAAATAACCAAGCCTTGACCGGTGGCGAGTCCGAGCAGCGGCTCATCAAGCACAGCGGTGATTGATGTTGCCGTCGTCCTGTAGGTGCATGCAAGCGCTGCGCCGTGTGCCCGAATTTGTGCAAAGCCGCGGTGCTCGGTATGGACAACGGGCGGAACCCCGCACCAGATCGGCTTTTCACCGGTAATGGTAGAAATTGCTAAAGCATCTTTTGTACCAACGACAACGGTGTTGGTCTTCGGTTCAATCTTTAACACATAGCGCGGGACGCCACCTTCAGCAGGGACGCTTAAACCTAGACCGCGGCGCTGTCCGATGGTGAAGGTGTACGCGCCTTGATGTTCACCCACTTGATTTCCCGCTGCATCGACGATGGGACCCGCTTCACTGCCCAACCGGTCGCGCAACCAGCCGGCGTTATTACCCGAAGGAATGAAGCAGATATCGTGACTGTCGGGCTTGTTAGCTACATAAAGCCCGCGTGCCTTCGCCTCTTTGCGCACATCCTCTTTTTTGGTATCACCCAGCGGAAAGATCGCGCCAGCTAATTGACGAGCGGTCAAGACGGCAAGCACATAGGACTGATCTTTGAGCGGATCAACCGCGCGATGCAGGGTGCGTCCGACCTCACTCTCCCTCGTGATCGCATAGTGACCTGTTGCAACTGCGTCATAGCCCAGCGCGCTAGCGCGATCTAAGACCGCCTCGAATTTGATCTTCTCGTTGCAACGCAGACAAGGATTTGGCGTGCGCCCTTGCGCGTACTCTTCAATGAAATTTTCCACGACACCGGCGTGAAACTCCTCGGCCATATCCCAGATGTAAAAAGGAATTCCGATCATGTCAGCGGCGCGACGCGCATCATGTGAATCTTCGATCGTGCAGCAGCCACGCGCGCCCGAACGATACTTTTGCGGATTGGAAGAAAGTGCTAGATGAACACCGATGACTTCATGGCCGGCATCAACGGCGCGGGCAGCAGCAACTGCGGAGTCGACCCCACCGCTCATCGCCGCGATTATCTTCATTACTTAACTCCCTTGTGGGCAGCTCGCACTTGTGAAACAACTCCGCCAATTACTTCCCCCACGAGATTGATCTCAGCTTCGGTAGTAGAAGTTCCAAGCGAGAAGCGTAGCGAGGCGCGAACTTCGTGCTCTTCCAAACCCATAGCGAGCAGGACATGACTTGGACGTTGTACTCCCGCGCTACAAGCAGAGCCGGTCGAAGATGCGATCCCCACGTTATCGAGCATTAATAATAAGGAATCACTCTCTGTGCCTGGAAAGGTGATGTTGAGGATGCCTGGCAACATGGCAAGTGAGCTGCCGTTTACCCGTGCGTTGGGCACCGCATCGAGCACGCGCTTGGCAAGGAGCGAGCGCATCCCAGAAACACGCGCATAATTCTCTTCGCGATGCTCTGCCGCCCATTGAGCCGCGACCGCGAATGCGACGATTGAGGGAGCGTTAAGTGTGCCGCTGCGAATATCACGCTCCTGTCCCCCACCATGTAAGACCGGGGTGATGTCGATACCTCGTTTAAGAATCAGGGCTGCAACTCCTAGCGGACCGCCAATCTTGTGAGCGCTGATGGTTGCCGAGGTAGGGCCAAGGTCGGCAAAATCAAAGGGCACCTTCCCAAAACTCTGAACAGCGTCGGTATGAACCGGGATCGCCCCAGCAAGTGCAACAACTTCTGCGATCGGTTGAATCGTCCCGATCTCGTTGTTGGAGTGCATAACGCAGAT
>JANXZW010000021.1 GCA_025355305.1 Actinomycetes bacterium
ACCCTCGAGCCAGGCGATAGCGATGTAGGTATCTGGATCGTGGTCCTCACCGAAGCGATCCATTGACATTGAGAAGCCACGCTCGGCGACGCCGTAACGCCACTCGTGGGCAAGTTTACGAAGTTCCACTCGAGTGGCTGCTTCAACATCTGACCATTTATGAGTGGTGCAGGAGTAACCCTTGCGCTTAATTCTGTTGACCATCTGGCGCACATTGGCCATAGGTCTTCCCTCCAGGGTGAAATCTTTAACAGAGATAATCGCCTCATCGCCGATGTCGATTGCGATCATTCCTGCGTGTTCAACCCAGACCTCACCACCGCGTTCACTGCAACCCATCACGGCAGGAGTCCAAGCATGCTCTTCGGCTTCCCTCAAGAATTCAGAGATAGCGGCGGGCCACAAACTGTATTCACCGAAGGGATCGCCGCTGGCAAGCATCACACCACCTTGGACGCGATAGGCGATGCCAGCCTTTCGATTAGGAGCCCAAATAACGCTCTTGTCCCGACGCGTTGCGAAGTAACCTAAAGAGTCCTGTTCGGTATCGTGCCTGATTAACTTGCGTACGACATCCATCTCGTCGGTAGACATCTTGGGAATTGGCTTGACGCGACGGAAATATAACCAGAGAGGAACCATGAGGGTAAAGACACCAAATGTTCCGAGGGTAAAAGCAATCAGATCAGTCGTTCGCTCCGAAGTAAATTTAATGGGACCGACAACTCCCACCAACCCCTCAAGAATAAAGAGGAAGATATTTCGGATTGAAGGGGTACCCACAATCTCGTCATGATTGCGATATTTGAGCAACAAGAGGCTGGCTATAAAGAAGACAACCAGAGCAACACTGAAACCGATGAAGGGCTGTAGCCGTGTGGTTGGGTCTGACTTAGCGTAAAAAGATTTTCTAAATACGACGAGGGCGAGGATGCTTAAAATAGAGAGAACGATCTGGGCAATGTGATGGTTTGCTTTAAAGATCTCTGCCGTTAAATTCGCTGCGAGCATGATCAAAGCAAGAACCCAAGCGCGACGTTTGCGACGAGAAAGCCCTCGCGCAAGAATCATCAAGATCAACCCAGTAAAAATTGCGGTAGCTAGCGCCGAACCATCTAGAAAAACTGGAAAAACGTGGTTGAGCTTATGAACTGGCGCGCGAAACTTTCGAAATACGCTCGCCAGAATGTCGAAGAGTCCAACGAGAAAAGTTGCTCTACCGATCCAGAGCGGAATCCAACGCTGAAATTTCATTATCTAAATACTCCCGTATGTCCAAGGGAGTAACGGCCAGGTTGGGGATAAATCGCCAAACCGTGTGGCTCCTTGCCTACCTTGATTTTACGTAAGAACTTCCCGTGAGTGATGTCGAAGATGTAGACCACATTGTTATAGCGCCCCGAGACCCAAAATTGCGTTCCATCAGCAGAAATTCCTCCCATATCGGGGGAACCGCCTCCGGGGATCTTCCACTTAGCAATAATCTTTTTATCGGAGAATCGCAGTACCGAAACGCTACCTTCGCCGCGATTGGTGATGAGCAGATCCTTGGAGTCGCGAGTCACATACATTCCATGTGCCTCGACACCTGTTTTGATAAGTGAGAACGAGCCAAAGTTATTAGCTGGCATTGCCCAGATGCCGTTGGACATCATGTCGGCGATGTAGAAAGTAGAGCCATCAGGGGAGATCTTCACATCCTGTGGCATCGGGATCTTTGTATAAGTGTGAGGGAGGCGGGCGACCCGCAAAACCTTCATCTTCGCGGTATCGACTAACAAAATTTGACCTGAAAATTCGCAGCTGGCTACAAAGAAGGTTCCATCAGCACTCCAGTCCGCATGGTTGAGACCTGCGCAGGGAACCGAAACTATCTTTTTGATCGCCATACTGTGGGGATCGCGAAAGACCATCTCTTTATCGGCCTCGGCCATGACGATGGCGTACTTGCCGTTTGGAGTGAAATACAGGTTGTAAGGATCATGGACATAGATGGATTTTCCGGGGAGGCCACTTTTTGGGTCAATCGGGGTTAAATAATTGCCGGCGTTATCGTTAACCCAGAGTGTTTTTAGATCCCACGAAGGAACAACATGCTGCGGACCTGGCGGAACCTTGAATGTGCGAATGATCTTAAATGTTTTGGGATCGATCTCACTCACAGTATTGCTGGTGTGGTTGGGCACGTACACGCGCTCAGGAAATGCTGCAACTACGGGGCTTAGATTGTTTGGGGTATCGGCAGCATAGATATTGCTGGGGTTGGTTACTGGGGGCATACCAACTAACGAAGTGGCGGCAACCGCCATCGTTGGAATTGAAAAGATAACTATCGCGATAAGAGCGAGAACCTTCTTCATATAAATCTATGCTCCTAGCAAAGTAGTCAATGTGACGGGGGTTAGCCCTTTAGCGTGCAGATTTTCCAATAGCGTTGGCATGGCATCGATTGTGTCTTGATGACCGAAGTGCAGGCTAACGATGCTGCCATTCTGTATCGCCTTGCTTATATCCGCCAGTACAACTCTCTTTCCCACATCTTGATAATCATGCGAATCAACGTCATAGGAAATGCACGATCCATAACCATATTTCACTGCGCCTGCGCGAATCAATGCATTTGAAGATTGCGTTCCGGAGGGACGAAACCACTTTCCATGGTTACCAATTAATTTCTTCAGCTCTGCTGCGCAACCGGCAATTTCAGAGTCGACTTTCTTCGCGCTCAGAGTCTTCATCTGATAGTGATTCATTGTGTGGTTTCCAATGTCATATCCCGCATCGAGCATCTGCTTTGCAACAGCAGGGTAACCCCGGAGCCAGGTTCCGATCGCAAAGACCGAAACAGGAGTTGCTGAACTCTTCAAGATCGCGAGAAGTTTCTGAACGAGTGCGGGATCCCCGGCTCCATGGAAGGTGAGAGCGACTTGTGGCTTTGATCGCGAACCATTTGCAATGTCGCGCTTGGCAATGTCGCGCTTGGCAATGTCGCGATTGGCAATGTCGCGATTGGCGGCGAGCGCGGAATCTGTACCGAGAGTTAGGTCCGAAATGCCCGTTATGAGGCTAGCGCCTGCGACTACGGCACTTCCCCGCAAAAATTCACGCCGATTTAATGCCATACCTAAGGATACTTCCTGCGTTGCGCTGCACGGTTATCCCGCAACTTGCTAAGGTAAGGCAATCACTCAAACAAGTTGCTCCCGGCGTAGGGAGACAGCCTGCGCAGAGCGACCTAGTGCATACAGGGGGATAAACCTTGAGCGACGATGAAGATAGCGGCTTGGATGACATTGTCACCGAAGAGATGTTGTGGGAGAGGATCCCAGAAACCACAGGGCTAGAGCGCGCCAACACCTATTATGAGTTAAGCGCTCGTATTTATGCCCGCGGTCAGTATGACGAAGCGCTTGCCCTCGCTGAGACCGCCCGAGATATCTACACCGAACTTGGAGCAGTAGCGCCCGCTGACGGGCTCGCCCAGGCCTACTCCGCGATTGGCTATAACCTCAATCAATTGAAGCGGAACTCAGAGGCAGCTTCGGCAATGAGCAAGGCGGTAGACCTGCTCCGCGAGTCAAAATCTCCGCTCGCGATTGACCTCGCCTGCACGCTCGGGGAATGGTGCTTCGGGGCAAAGGACTATTCCAAGACCATTGAATGTATGCGTGAATGTGTGCAGGAGCACCTTGTCGATGGCAATGATTCAGGTGCGGCTAATGATCTGCACCTTATTGGCTGCGCTCACCGCGAGCTAGGTAACCACGAACAATCACTTCAGGCCTTTCGTGAGGCTCGCGCTCTCTTTAAGAGCCTTAAAGAGGTTATTAACGTTGCGCGATGCGATCAGAAGATCGCACACGCCCTAATTGAACTTGGTCTCGGTGAAGAGGCCCTGGTTGCCGCTCAAAAGTCGCTCGATGTATTTGTAACTGCCCATGATCACCGTCGCGAGACATACTCACTTCTCGAAGTCGGCAAGGCTCAAATCCTCACCGGAGAAGAGCAAGAGGGCCTAGATACCCTCGAGCGTGTTCTGGAAATTGCTACTGAAGGTGATTGGAAAGATTTCGAGTTCATTATTGAGATTGAGCGCCATATTGCAGGGGTGCTGCGTCAACTCGGGCGGATCGATGAGGCTGATGAGATTGAGCGCCGCTTGCTATCAGTTACAGAGGTAATAGAGGAAACCGAAGCTTAATTTGTGGCCGGTGCTACAAATGTGGGTTTAGGTGTTGCATCGCCCAGGCGTACATTGCAATTGCACCTGCCGCTGAGGCATTCATCGACCTGGTCGATCCATACTGTTGAATGGCGAGCACGACCGAACAGATGGCAACAGCCTCATCAGACATACCTGCGCCCTCTTGCCCAAAGAAGAGGGCGCACCTCTCTGGGAGCGGGTAGTTTTCTAGCGGCTTGGAAACGGGAAGATTATCGATTCCGATAATCGGAAGGTCGTTCTCGCGGCACCACTCGGCGAAATCCGCGACAGTGGGGTGGTGTAAGACGTGTAGATATTTATCAGTCACCATGGCGCCACGCCGATTCCAGTCACGCTTTCCAACAATGTGTACGAACTCCACGTTGAAGGCATTTGCGGTTCGCACCACAGAGCCAATATTTAAATCATGCTGCCAATTTTCAATGGCAATCTGTAATGGGTGGCGTTTACTATCGAGATCACTGACTATCGCTTCAACCTTCCAATAGCGGTAGTGATCTAAGACGTTGCGACGATCGCCATTTTCTAAGAGTTCTGGATCGAATCGCTCGCCCACTGGCCAAGGCTCAGCGTGGGGTCCTACGCCTACGACCGGAAAGAACTCGCCCGGTCCAATCTCTGCTGCCACGGCGCAACCCTAATCCATGGATTCCCACCTTCTAAGGGCATAATCGCCTCCATGTTACGCAGAGGATCACCTACGTTGATCGGAGTAGTCAGCGCGCTACTTCTTATAGTGACGGCAATTCCAGCGCAGGCTTTCACACTTCCGACGTTATTTGTGCAGCTAGCTGACTCACCGACGTTGGCAGATCCGGGGATAGTTCTGATCGACCCGGCAACGGGTGAAACTATTTACTCGCAAGCTCCTGATGTTGAACGGGCACCCGCATCTGTTTTAAAGTTGTTCTCAATGGCAACTGTGCTCAATGCGTTGAAGCCCGATCTCACCTTCAAAACTACGATAAGTGAAACCGCGAAACCCAACACCTTTATTCTCACCGGAAGCGCAGATCCATGGATTACGGCGAGCCCCTTTGAGGCTCAGAAATATCACCGCGCCTTCTCCCCCACGCTGCTTAATAAACTTCTTACGGCTCATCCCAATCTTAGAAACATCACTTTGGAATACGACAATGTTTACTCTAGCGACATAGAAATTCTGCGGCATTACTTCTATGGTCACTTAACCATCACTCCCGTCAAGGTCAGTTCTGTCGCTGACGCCACCGCTCCAATCGCCTCGATTGAATCACCACCACTCGCAAAGATCATCGAGTTCACCCTGCTTTACAGTGACAATGTCTTGGCAGATCGATTAAGCCGAACGGCCGCAAAGGCGCTGGGGCTTGGGACAGGTAACGTTGGACTGCAGTCGGCCTTTGATAAGACATTGAGCGATCTCGGAGTTCCTTCAACGGGAATTCAGATTTACGATGGCAATGGACTTTCTCATAAGACGCGAGTTTCAGCGCGTCAGGTCGCCAATCTGCTACTCGCGATCTCAAAAGACGCAAAATTCAAAGTGATTTTGGCTGGGCTCCCCAGCGCTGGAGAGACGGGTACCTTAAAAACGCGCTTTGTCAATGATGCGCCAAAAGCCGTGGGGTTGGTTCATGCCAAGACCGGTTGGATTAACACGACGGTTAGTCTGGCGGGATTTGTCACGGTGGGCGCTAATCAATATGTCTTTGCCATCGTCGCGAACCATATTCGTAACTTAGAGAGTGCGCGGCAAGCCGCACGCGTAACCATCGATCAGATGTTGGGGAGCATCGCCAAGCCACAGAACTAAGGATTTGATGGGTAGAATTTAGAGATGAGCCATGTAGGCGCCTATGTGGCACTAATGAAGTTGCGGGTTGTAGAGCTTCTACTCGTCACGACGATTCCCGCCCTCTTTATGGCCACCTATGCGCAAAATCATGCGCATAAATTCCCCCCTCTTGGTGTGACGCTTGCAACCTTGATTGGCGGCACGTTAGCTGCTGGGGCAGCCAACGCTTTTAATATGGTGATCGAAGTTGAATCTGATCGAAAGATGCAGCGAACAAGTAACCGCCCGTTGGTTAAGGGCGAGATCAGCGAGCAACAGGCTGTTGCCTTCTCTTTGGTTATCACCATCCTCTCCCTCCTCATCTTCCTCATTTTTACAACTCTCTTAGCCACCCTGCTTACCTTCCTAGCTATCTTCTTTTATGTAGTGGGGTACACGATCTGGCTGAAGCGTCGTACCTCGCAAAATATCGTTTGGGGAGGTATAGCAGGCTGTATGCCGGTCTTAATCGGTTGGGCTGCGATCACTAACTCTCTCTCCCTCACGCCTTGGCTCTTCTTCTTCGTGATCTTCTTCTGGACTCCTCCGCACTTCTGGGCGCTCGCCATCAAATATAAGGAGGACTATGCCGCGGCCGGGATTCCTATGCTCCCGGTGGTTGCCTCAATAAAGTCAGTGCAGAGGCAGATGTGGTTCCACTCCATCTTTATGGCGCTCTTCTCCATTTTGCTTCTTTTGAGTGCACATTTGCCTTGGTGGAGTTACGTGATCACCGCGCTGCTCACCATCGGCTTTACAACCGAGTTGGTCAAAATTGCAGGTCAAGACTTAGAGCGCTCCGCTTTGAAGCTCTTCCACTGGTCAATCACTTATTTGAGCGTCTACTCGCTTGTCCTTGTAATCGCGACCATCTTCGCTCAGCACAAGATCTAGATAATCAACAGCCTGCAAATCCTCAAACATTTCACGGCCGATAGTCGTAGGGTGTGAGTATGACGACTGCGATCTCAGTTAAAGACCTCAGCAAGATTTATGGGGAGCGCAGCGCTCTCTCCCACGCCTCCTTTGAAGTGCCTCTTGGAACCGTCTGCGGTTTTGTCGGTCCTAATGGATCTGGAAAGACCACGACAATACGTATGCTTCTCGGCTTAATAACACCTACCGGTGGAACCGGAACCGTCCTAGGGGAGAGCATCACCCACCCCGAACGCTATCTACCGAGCGTCGGTGCGATGATTGAAGGCCCCGCTTTCTATCCCGCGTTATCCGGGGCTGAAAATCTTCGAGTACTCGCCTCTCTCGGCGGCTTTTCCCAAGAGCGAGTTCATTCGCTACTAGAAAAGGTCGGGTTATCTGAGCGCGGTAAATCAAAGTACAAGACCTACTCCCTCGGGATGAAGCAGCGTTTGGGAATTGCGGCGGCGCTCCTGCCCAATCCAAAGTTGTTAGTTCTAGATGAACCAACCAACGGATTAGACCCATCGGGAATTCAGGAGATCAGAAATTTGATCAAGGAGTTAGCGAGTGATGGCACTAGCGTCTTCGTCTCCTCCCACCTCTTATCTGAGTTGGAGCAGATCGCTGAATTTCTCGTGATGTTGCGCGAAGGAGAAGTTCTCTTCTCGGGTCGAACACAAGATCTACTTGCTGCTCAGATTGCGACTCTGATTGCCAAGCCAGAATTTAGCGTTGACCTTAATAAATTGGTTGAGATCACAACACGCCATGGCCACCCCGCCACCGTGGAGGGCGGCGCCGTCCACATTGTTGCAGATGCGGAGTGGGGAGCGACGCTCAATCGGTTAGCCTTCAACGCGGGCATCACTCTCTCAGAGTTATCGGCCACTCAACCAACTCTAGAAGAGACCTTCTTTGAAATGACGGGGGAGTAAGAGTGTTTAATGTAGCCAAGGCTGAACTTCGTAAGTTGCGCCGCCCTACTCTTTTAATCTCAACGATTCTTGTTGTTGCAGCGCTCACTGCGCTCTTCACCTCGATCGTCTTCTTGCGCGCAAACTCCGGAAATGGCAATGGCCAGCGTGGTGAGATCATCTCACCTGCAACGCTGAGCGCTGCTACTGGTCTCGTCTACGGATTTAAAATTGTCTCTTTCTTCTTAGGTATTACCGCGCTCTGCGTCTTCGCCTCGCAGACGGCGCAGGAGTACTCCCTTGGAACCTTGCGCAACCTGCTCGTGCGCCAACCATCGCGCATGAAGATTCTGGCGGGCAAGTACCTCTCGATGATTATCTTTGCAATCGCTCTGGTACTCATCGATGCGATGGTTGCTATCGCCATTTCATATTTTTTAGCGCCGCATGCGAAGGTAACAACCAGCGCCTGGTTTACCGCTTCGGCTCTCGCCTTATTGGGAAAGACCTTTGCCAATGTTCTCTTCGGCACCATAGCCTTTGGAACCTTTGGCATGATTCTTGGTCTGCTATTTCGTTCTCCTATTAGTTCTATTGCAACTGGAGTTATCTGGTCGCTTATTCTCGAAAATATTCTTGCCGGCGTCGTCTCTAGTACCCAGAAATGGTTGCCTGGTCAGAACTTTGACAATGTGTCGCAGGGTGGATCGCTTACCGTTAGTTACCACTGGTCCTTTATGATCGCAGCTGCTTATCTGATAGTTGGATTCTCCATCGCAGCGGTGCTCTTTAAACGCAGAGATGTAGCCAATTAAAGACACAGCAAATTCTCATTCGTTAAATGAGGGTTTGCCGCGGAGGAATCACTTATCCTTGGGTGTTACTTCCTCAGCGTTAGGTTGGCCATTTTCATGAATAAGCGGCGGATTCGAGTGGCGGCGCTCTGCGCCAGCTTTCTGATCGCCCTTCCTACAACTTCGCTGGCGGCACCGCCAACAGCTAAGCCAAGGCCAAAAGTCACTGCTCCGACCAAGGCACAGATTGCCGCAGCGCAAGCCGCCGAAAATGCAAAGGCTGCGGCGGCCGCTAACGCAGCTGGTCAATTAAATTCTGCTCAGAACCTACTGCAGCAACTGACTACCGTTACCGCGCATACCCGGGCGCTTTTATTTTCAGCCCAGGCCAGCCTTGCTTTTGCAACCACCCAATTCAATCTAGCCAGCGCGCATGCAGCTCTTACAGAGACCGCCGTGAGCGAGGCAAATAAGACGATTGGGCGCATGGCAGCCAGCGCCTACATTATGGGTGGCGGATTCACGACCCTCAATAGCGTTTTAGAATCAAATGGTCCGCAGGATCTCATCGATCGGTTGAGCGTTCTCAATCAAGTAGGGGCTTCAGATTCAGTTGCGCTCTCACGGTACAAGGGAGCGTTTGTTATTGCTAAGGCGGCGCAGGAGGCCGCAAGCGCTGCAAAGATCGCACAGGCCAATGCAACGGCCAAGGTGGCGGCAGCGAAGGCAGCGGCAGTTGCGGCGCAGAGCGCGCAGAGCGCAGAAGTTGAGAGGCTGCGCGGGATCCAGGCGCAACTCATCGCGGAGCTAACCAAGGCTCGAAATGTACGGATCACCCTGCAACAACAGCTTGCGCTCTGGCAATTGGAACAGTCCAGCGCAAATACCGCCGCGAGGACCAAGGGACAGGCGAAGATCTGGCCCGATCGCGGCTTCAAGGGGCGTACCACAATTCGCAGCACTGATGCGATCCGCACCAAGGCGGTGGCCTACGCGAGAGCGCAAGTTCTAGCCCACAAGCCTTATGTCTGGGGCGCTCAAGGTCCCAATAGCTTTGACTGTTCGGGTCTGGTTTATGCCGCCTACCATGCTGCGGGATTAGGGTATCCAAATTGGTCTCGCCTAAATGCCGCACTTTTCTTTGTTGATTCTCAGCGCGTTGCGCTTACCGACCTGATCCCTGGTGATCTTCTCTTTTACTCCTACGACGGATCGATTCAAAATATCCATCACATGGCGATCTACGCCGGCAATGGAATGATATGGGAGGCGAATTCAACCCGTACCGGTCTGCTCTTCTCCAATATGTATAGCACCAATGGATTAATGCCATGGGGTGGTCGGGTTTAGCAATTAGGCTTGCCAGCATGAGGGCAACTCTCGCGATCCGCCAGGCTGTGCGCCCTTGGGTGGAGTCGGCTGATGCGCGAATCTTGATTGGAGTATCAGGAGGCGCAGACTCTCTGGCGCTCGCGCTTGCAACTCACTTAGAGTGCCAAGCTGCAAATATTGAACTTGTCGCCATCATCATTGATCACCAACTACAACCCAGCGCTGACGCGGTCGCGGCGAGATGTAGCGAGCAACTCCATCGCCTTGGTCTTTCCAAAGTCGAGGTAGTTCAAGTGACCGTAGAGCTGCGTGATGGGATGGAGGCTTCTGCCCGGCGCGCCCGTTACCAAGCGTTTAGCGCGGCGATCGCAAAGTACAACCCCGATTACTTTCTACTTGCTCACACCAAAAATGATCAGGCGGAATCTGTACTGCTGGGGCTGGCTCGGGGATCTGGGACTCGCTCGCTTTCAGGAATCGCTCCAGAAAATGGCCGCTATATTCGACCACTTCTTGAAATTGACCGAGCGACAACTGAATTAGCCTGTACGGAAAATGGGCTTACTCCGTGGGTGGATCCGCACAACTTCGATCATGAGTACGCGCGAGTTCGGGTGCGGATGGAGGTGTTGCCCACTTTGGAGCGGAATCTGGGCCCTGGAATCGTAGATGCCCTCTCCCGTAGCGCTCGAATCCTGCGAGAAGATGCCGATGCCCTCGATCTCTTGGCCGATCAATACCTTTTGGGCCGAAACCCGCTTGACCTGGAGGTCACTGGCTTGGCTGGACTACCAAAAGCGGTTCGCATTCGGGTACTACGAGGCGCGATCTACTCGGCTGGCGCCCCGGGGGGCTCCCTCTCGGCCGAGCACCTCGCCCCAGTTGAGGCGTTGATCTCGGACTGGCACGGCCAAGGCGGCCAAGGCACCCAAGGCGGGATATCACTCCCAGGTGGTGTGAAGGTCGCTCGAATTTCGGGCAGACTTTCGCTCTCAAAGCAGAACCAATAAAAAGAACCCATAAATCATAAAAGGAGCACCGTGGATTTAAGTAGCGCAGCGGGAGATATAGACCGCGTCATTGTTTCAGCTTCCGAAATCCAAGCACGTCTCAAGGAGATAGCCCAGCAAGTTGAGCAGGATTACGCCGGTCGCGATTTACTCGTCATCGGAATCCTCAAAGGTGCGGTCATGACGATGGCCGATTTCGTGCGCTCGCTCAATCGCCATGTTGAGATGGATTGGATGGCAGTTACCTCCTATGGCTCTGGTACCAAATCAAGTGGCGTCGTTCGAATTTTGAAGGATTTAGATCGAGATATCTCGGGACGTGAGGTGCTCATCGTTGAAGATATCGTGGACACAGGATTGACCCTGGCTTGGCTTAAATCCAATCTGCAATCACGTGGAACGAAGAGCGTCGAAATTTTCACCATGCTTCGCAAACCCGACGCCGCTAAAGTTGAGGTTGATGTCAGATACGTTGGATTTGATATTCCGAATGAATTTGTCGTGGGCTATGGGTTGGATTACGACGAGAAGTATCGCAATCTTGATTTCATTGGAATCTTGGCTAAGAGCGTTTACTCCTAAAAGAGAGTTACCCGCTTTGAAATAATCGGCAAGGATTTTCCGTTACCCATTAACATGATCGATTGAGATATAAAAGAGAAGAGCGATGGCAGATAAAAAAGTAAACCTCACGCGTAAGCGAATCCGCAAGTTGATGCGCGGCCCGCTCTTCTGGATTGTGCTTGCCCTCATCATTGTCATCGCACTGGGACGTATCTCGGGCGGTGGGGCGTCTTACACCACGGTGGATACCTCGAGTGTGCTTGCCGAGATCTCTAAGGACAAGGTCGAATCTGCCGTCGTTATCGACAAGGAGCAGAAGCTTCAAGTAGTTCTTAAGAGCGGCGAGAGCGTAAACGGTGCAACTCATCTAGTTGCCTTTTATGTAGCCAATCAAGAGCCACAGATTACCGAGCTTCTCACCAGCAATCCTCCGGCCAAGGGTTGGACCGTTAAGGTTCCCACAACCTCCTTCTTAGCCTCACTCCTCTTTAGTTTCGCCCCCTTCCTTCTCATTGGATTCCTACTCCTTCTCTTTATGTCGAATTCGCAGGGCGGAAATCGCATATTCTCCTTTGGCCGCTCAAAGGCCAAACTGCAATCGAAGGAGGCGCCAAAGACCACATTTGCAGATGTTGCTGGCGCCGAGGAGGCCGTGGCAGAGCTCCGCGAAATTAAGGATTTCTTATCGGATCCTAAGAAGTACCAAGATATTGGAGCCAAGATTCCAAAGGGAGTTCTGCTCTACGGCCCTCCAGGAACGGGTAAGACTCTGCTTGCTCGCGCTGTTGCGGGGGAGGCAAATGTGCCCTTCTTCTCCATCTCTGGTTCGGAATTTGTAGAGATGTTTGTAGGTGTTGGTGCATCGCGTGTACGCGATCTCTTCAACCAGGCTAAAGAGGCCGCCCCTGCAATCATCTTCGTCGATGAGATCGATGCCGTTGGCCGCCAGCGCGGCACAGGTCTGGGAGGCGGAAATGATGAGCGCGAGCAGACTCTTAACCAACTTCTCGTGGAGATGGATGGCTTTGAAGCAAATACCCAAGTGATTTTAATCGCCGCAACAAACCGTCCCGATGTTCTCGATCCTGCAATCTTGCGCCCTGGTCGATTTGATCGCCAAATTCCAGTAGATCGCCCTGATCTACTCGGACGAAAGGCGATCTTGGAGGTTCACGCGCAGGGAAAGCCAATCGCCAAGAGCGTTGATCTCGGTGAGATTGCCAAGCGCACCCCTGGATTCACCGGTGCGGACTTAGCAAATGTCTTAAATGAAGCCGCGCTTTTAACTGCTCGCGAAAATGCAAAAGTTATTACCACTATGGCTCTCGACGAATCGATTGATCGCGTGATGGCTGGTCCGCAACGCTCTAGTCGCTTGATGACCGAGGAAGAGCGTCGTATTACGGCTTATCATGAAGGCGGACATGCCCTAGTTGCGCATGCACTTCCAAATACCGATCCCGTCCACAAAATTACGATCATGCCGCGTGGTCGCGCACTTGGATACACAATGGTCCTGCCAGATGAAGACCGCTATGCCACCACGCGCAACCAGATGCTCGATCAACTCTCTTATTCGCTTGGTGGTCGCGCCGCAGAAGAGTTGATCTTCCACGATCCAACCACGGGCGCATCAAACGATATTGAGAAAGCTACAAGCCTGGCGCGCGCAATGGTTACTCAGTACGGAATGACCGAAAGGATCGGCGCCATCAAACTAGGTTCGGGAGATAGCGATCCGTTCCTGGGGCGCGACTATGGTCATCAACGTGACTACTCCGAGGAGATTGCCGGGATTATCGATGAGGAGATTCACAACCTCATTGAGAGCGCTCATCAAGAGGCATTTAATATCTTGGTGCAAAATCGGGAGATATTAGATGCCCTCGTTGTAGAACTCCTAGAGCGAGAGACTCTTTTAAAATCCGATATCGAGCGCATCTTTGCCGCGGTCAACCTGGTTGACGCGCGTCCGGCCTGGACTGGTTCGCCAAATCGCTCCCCTTCAACGATTCCTCCCGTTGGATTGGTGGCGGCAAAGCCCCAAGTCGATCCCGAGGCGCAAGTTACCAAGCCGGTGCGCAAGCCCCGTAAGAAGGCGGTTCCACCTGTACCGGAGCAGACAGAACAAGGGTAAGTTTTCCTGATGAGTGATGAGATTACGCCCGTCACAATGGGTCCTCACGATGGAGGAGCGAAATCTGATTTTGATCAGGAGCGGGCGCAACGCGCCATCACGGAACTTCTCTTCTCGATCGGTGAAGATCCAACGAGAGATGGTCTGCGTGATACTCCCGCACGGGTAGCGCGGGCTCTGCGTGAGAATTTTGAAGGTCTCTGGCAGAAACCAGAGGAGATTTTGACTACCACCTTTGATATCGGGCATAAAGAGTTGGTAATTGTGCGGGATATCGAAGTCTTTTCGCATTGCGAACACCACCTGACGCCATTTCATGGGGTAGCGCACATTGGATATATCCCAGGAGAATCTGGACGGATCACTGGGATTTCAAAATTGGCCAGACTTGTGGACTTGTACTCCAGGCGTCCTCAGGTGCAAGAACGACTGACGACTCAGATCGCTGATGCAATGGTTGAAATCTTAAAACCTGCTGGTGTAATCGTGATTGTTGATTGCGAGCATCTTTGTATGTCAATGCGCGGAGTCAAGAAGTCACAGGCACGAACGACAACTTCCGCCGTGCGCGGACAGCTTCGCAATGCAGCAACGCGAGCAGAAGCTATGGCGTTGATTACCGCCTCACACCACTAGTGGAGGAGATGCATCGAACTCTGGTGATGGGAGTACTCAACATCACGCCAGATTCTTTCGCAGATGGAGGTCGACACTTTGCACTTGCAGCGGCGATCGCTCGCGCCAAGGAGATGTTGGTAGAGAAGGTAGACATCGTTGATGTTGGCGGTGAATCAACCCGTCCCGGTGCGCAGCGGATCTCCTTTGCAGAGGAGCGTGATCGAGTGATTCCAGTAGTTATTGCCCTGAAAGCACTTGGAGCAACAATAAGCATTGATACAACGCGTGCTGAGATTGCTCGCCTAGCAATAGAGAGCGGGGCGAGGATCGTTAACGACATCAGCGGTGGTCTCGCCGATCCTGCCATGGCAGCTTTAATCGCCAAGAACCCCGCTGTTCAATATGTTGTAATGCACTGGCGCGGTGAGTCAAAAGATATGCAGGCACGCGCCATTTATAAAGATGTTGTGCAAGAAGTGCGTGAGGAGCTATCAGAGCGAATATCCGCTCTGATAGCTGCGGGAGTAAATCCAGAGCAGATTATTGTTGATCCAGGTATTGGATTTGCCAAGACAGGGGAGCAGAATTGGGAACTCCTAAGAAATATAGATCGGATAGAACTTTTGGGATATCCAGTTCTAGTTGGCGTCTCGCGCAAACGTTTCTTGGGTGATTTGGTGGGCGCCGAGAACCCTGATGAGAGAGAGGCAGCGACCCTTGCGATTACTACAGAAATGGCGGTCAAGGGAGTCTGGGCGGTACGAACGCATAGCGTGAAACCTCACGTCGATGCCATTAAGGTAGTAAAGGAGCTCTGGGGATGAAGGACTTTATTGAAATACATGGCATCGCAGGTTTTGGTTATCACGGCTTATTTGACGACGAACGAAAGAATGGTCAAAGTTTTGGTGTGGATGTTAAGTTGGAGTTGGAAGATAAACGCGCCAGCAAGACGGATTCCATCGCCGATGCAGTTGATTATTCGCAGGTTGTAAAAATTGTTTATGAGTTGATCACGGGAGAACCAGTCAATCTAATTGAACGCCTGGCACAGATTATCGCCACCGATCTTCTTGACACCTTTCCCCTTTCATCCGTGGAGGTTATCGTGCATAAAGCGAACGCTCCGGTCGGCGTACCCGTCGGTGATATTGCAGTACGGATCAAGCGCAAAAGATGAAGGTCGTAATCGCCTTAGGCTCGAATGTTGGAGACACCAACTCTCATCTACATCATGCAATAAGTGAACTTGCAAAAAGCATGACGATTGTTGCGCTCTCTAGTTTCTATAAGACTGCGCCCGTCGGCGGTCCACCCCAGGAAGATTATTTGAATGCGGTCCTTATCGGCCAATGTGAGATGGATCCTCTGGATCTCCTGGTCGCTATGCAGGAGATTGAAGCGATGGCGGGGAGAACTCGCGAGATTCAGTGGGGTCCACGAACTTTAGATTTGGACCTTATTCTCTACGGAGAGAGTGCGATCACCGAGCCCCATCTAGAACTTCCACATCCGCGGGCGCATGAACGGGCTTTCGTCTTAGAACCTTGGCTAGAGATTGATCCGGACGGCTTTCTCCCAGGCCATGGGCAGATTCGAGATCTCCTCGCAGAGCTAAAGCGGTAAACTCTTCCTCTTAGCCCGGTACCCCGAAAGGACTGGAGCACCATGAAAGATACGGTTGCCTTTGTTCCCACCATGGGTGCCCTGCACGCTGGCCACATAGAGTTGATTAGAAGAGCTCGAGAGTTGAGCCCAGAAGTTATCGTTTCAATCTTTGTAAACCCACTGCAATTTGAAAATCATGCAGATATTGAAAGCTATCCCAGAGATATTGCGGGGGATACGGCGAAGGCGCTTGCCGCAGGAGCAACTCGAGTATGGGCGCCAACCTACGATGAGGTATACCCAGATCGAATCGAAAAGATATCAGCAGGGCGCTTTGGAGAGATCTTTGAAGGGCGGGCACGGCCTGGCCACTTCGATGGCGTCCTTACAGTGCTTAATCGTCTCTTTAAATTTGTTCAGCCCGACTACGCCCTCTTTGGAGAGAAGGATTATCAACAACTCTTCATCGTTAAGCGCTGGGTTCAAGAGAATAAGGTTCCAGTTGAAATTGTTGCTGTGCCAACCGTTAGAGATATCGATGGGTTGGCGCTCTCCTCACGGAATATTCGCCTTCGCCCGTCAGAGCGTGAGAGCGCTCTCGTGATTCATCGGGCCTTACAACGAAAAAATAGAGAGGAGATGATCGCAGTCCTCGCCACTGAACCGAGCTTCACAGTGGATTACGCAGAGATCATCGATCCAGAGAGCTTTGAAGGAGCCCTTCCCGGTGCGCGATCTCAGCGCGGGATTATCGCCGGTTGGTTAAATGGAGTGCGATTGATCGACAATATGGTCATAGCGACCAGGCAGGAGGGATGACCCTATGAAACTATTTGCAGGAACCCCGGGCTGGACTACCGAGGCGGATGTCATCGTGATTGGTTCAGGGGTTGCCGGATTAACGACAGCGCTGAATGCGCGTGCCGCCAATCTTTCGGTGCTCCTAGTTACAAAGGCGCATATTGATGAGGGCTCCACTAAGTGGGCGCAGGGAGGAATTGCTGCCGCGCTTGGTCCTGGCGACTCTCCTGAGGAACACCGAGAAGATACCTTGATCGCCGGAGCTGGCCTCTGTGATCTCGATGCTGTAAATGTTTTGGTGAGTGAAGGACCAGAGGCGGTAAGAAAGTTGATCGCCCGCGGTGCGGTCTTTGATAAAGCGGAGAGCGGGGAGATTGCACTTACTCGTGAAGGCGGACACCACCGGAATCGGATTTTGCACGCCGGTGGAGATGCAACCGGCGCAGAGGTCTCTCGCGCTCTGCTTGCTGCAGTTCAGAATGATTCGGGGATTGAAGTGATTGAACATGCCCTCGTCATTGATGCGCTGCAAGCCGCCGATGGGCGAGTGTGTGGAGTTACTCTCCATGTCATAGGTGTCGGTTCCAGTTCCGGCGTTGGCCGCGCGCTGGCACGAGCCGTGGTCATAGCCACCGGAGGTTTGGGTCAGGTTTATTCGCAGACGACGAATCCCTCTGTATCCACCGGCGATGGAGTTGCCTTGGCTTTGCGCGCGGGCGCCGCGGTGGCAGATGTGGAGTTCATCCAATTCCACCCCACCGTCCTTTGGAGCGATACCTCTGCAGCAGGCCAACAACCGCTTATCAGCGAGGCGGTGCGCGGTGAAGGTGCGATTCTCCTTAATCATCAGGGCGAACGCTTTATGGAGGCGGTGCACCCACAGGCCGATCTCGCTCCACGCGATATCGTTGCGAAAGAGATCTTCAATCAGATGCGCGAGGAACATGTTCCACATATGTGGCTCGATGCCACGGGTATCGATGATTTTAAAGAGCGCTTTCCAACGATCTACGCTTCCTGTATGGCAAATGGAATTGATCCAGAGCAGCAGCTAATTCCAGTTGCCCCTGCATCGCACTACGCCTCTGGCGGCGTCTTGGTCGATCTCAATGGGGAGAGTTCGGTCCCAGGACTTTATGTTTGTGGCGAGAGCGCCTGCACTGGTGCGCATGGTGCAAATCGACTGGCATCAAATTCGTTGCTCGAAGGACTTGTCTTTGGAGCACGAATCTCGGAGCATATCGCAGGAAATCTCCCCGAGCAGTCAGAGCCGCACGAGGATCTGAGTGAGCAGAGGGTTTTGATCGACCCTTCGATTCGGATTCCTTTGCAACTTGCAATGAGCGAAGGTGCAGGCGTGATGCGCTCTGCCAAGAGTCTTAAGGCAACCTTGGCCACCCTCGAACAGCTAGGTAAGCGCCAGATCAAAGAGCCAGGAGTCAAAGCCTGGGAGGCATCGAACCTGTACTTCCTAGCTAGCGCAATTGTCCGGTCAGCACTTGAGAGGCATGAATCTCGTGGCTCACATTGGCGCACAGATTACTTAGAAACAAGCGCTGAGTGGGAGCAACGAATTATTCAACACCTTGATAAGGCAGGAACTTGGAGTTCTTCAAAAGTGGCGGTCGCAAAATGAATGAGCAACTCGATGCACTTATCGCGCTAGCCATTGCGGAGGATCTGGCAGGTGGCGATGACATTACTTCTACTGCAACAATTCCGGCTGATCAAATGAGTACCGCGGAATTTGTGAGCAGAAAACCGGGAGTGATTGCCGGTATTGATGTGGCGCTACGGGTCCTGCAATCCGTCGGGATAACTGATATTGATACCCCGGTCCACGATGGCCAGACGGTCGAAGCTGGAACGGTAATTTTGGTAGCGCGCGGCGGTACTAGAAAATTATTGCTCGCCGAACGCACCGCACTCAACTTTCTGACACACCTAAGTGGAATAGCTACCGAGACGCAAACCTGGGTCCGAGCAGTTGCAGGCACTCACTGTCAGATTCGAGATACCCGCAAAACAACTCCCGGATGGCGGTTGCTTGAAAAGGCAGCGGTACGTGCTGGCGGTGGCACTAACCATCGCCTCTCCTTATCTGATGCGGCGCTCATAAAAGATAATCATGTAGTTGCAGCAGGAGGCGTCCTAAAAGCATTTGAATTAGTTCGCGAGAAATATCCCGATACCGAGATTGAAGTAGAGGTTGATAATTTGGATCAACTGCGTGAGGTGTTGATCGGAATGCCAGATCTCATCCTGCTCGACAATATGTCTCCCCAACTCTGCCATGAAGCAGTCGTCATTGTTGGTGGTCGAGTAAAGCTGGAAGCTTCCGGCGGAATCACTATCGAAAGTGCGCGCGACTACGCCACGACGGGTGTGGACTTTCTTGCTATAGGTGCATTGACACATTCGGCAAAGGCTTTGGATATTGGTCTTGACCTAACGATGGGAATGTAGATGCTCCTTACAATCGATGTGGGAAATACGAATACTGTTCTAGGCGCCTTTGACGGCGCGAAGCTACTCCATTCGTGGCGCGTAAAGACAGATCCACGCGATACCGCGGACGAACTCTGGTTGCAGTATCGAGCGCTTCTGGATGGTATTGCGATAGATGGTCTCTCCATCTGTTCAACTGTTCCCGCAACGCTACGAGAGCTACGAAATATGGTGGCGCGTTACTTCAGTGCTCTTCCTGTCACGATCGTTGAACCAGGCATTAAGACCGGAGTTCCACTGCTCGTCGATAATCCCAAGGAGATTGGCGCCGATCGAATTGTAAATACTTTGGCTGCTCACGAGCTCTTTGGCGCCAAGGGGCCCTGCATCGTCGTTGATTTCGGTACCTCAACCAACCTCGATGTTGTCTCGCCTAAAGGAGAGTTCCTAGGGGGAGCACTCGCCCCTGGAATTGAGATATCTGTGGACGCACTAGCAGCGCGGGCAGCACAACTGCGCAAAGTGGAATTGGTTAAACCAAAATCGGTGATTGGTAAGAACACCGTTGAAGCCCTGCAATCTGGAACCATCTATGGATTCGCTGGACAGGTGGATGGGCTAGTGACGCGGATTATCGCGGAGTTAGAAATTCTCTATCCGAGCACCGGGAGAACCACGGTAATCGCGACTGGTGGGCTCGCTCCGCTAGTACTGGGAATCAGCGAAACAATCGATCTTCATGAACCCGACCTCACACTCCTTGGCCTAGCCATGGTCTTTGATCGCAATTCTGGAAGTAATTAGCGGCACGGTAGAGTTGTCCGATTATGAGCGAAGAGATCATTGAAGATGACCTGCCCGAGCAGTTGCGTATTCGCCGTGAGAAGCGCAGCGCGATACTCGCTCGTGGCGATGAGGCCTACCCGGTTG
Organism: Actinomycetes bacterium; assembly: GCA_025355305.1. GTDB lineage: Bacteria > Actinomycetota > Actinomycetes > Nanopelagicales > Nanopelagicaceae > PALSA-747. The sequence goes on from JANXZW010000021.1 coordinate 20,116, forward strand.
CGGTAGCCCGCACCGCTTCACTCAAAGAGATTCGCGCTCGCCATTTAGGCCTTGCTATCGATGTAGCAACTGGAATTCAAGAGTCTCTTTCGGGACGAGTGATCTTCAAGCGTGATACTGGCAAGCTCTGTTTTGCCACCCTGCGCGAGGGTGATGGAACAGAGCTACAGGCTATGTTCTCACTCGACAAAGTTGGGCCAGATCTGCTCAACCAATGGAAGAGTGATATCGATATTGGCGATCTGGTGAGCGTCACAGGGGAAATCATTACCTCTAAACGCGGTGAACTCTCGATTCTTGCCGACTCTTATCAGTTAGCGGCAAAGTCTTTGCGACCGTTGCCAGTTGAACACAAGCCGCTCTCTGAAGAGACGCGCGTTCGCATGCGTTATGTCGATTTGATTGTTCGCCCTGAGGCTCGCTTCAACGCTCGACTGCGTCCACAGGTCATGCAGTCACTGCGCCAATCATTTAGCTCCCGTGAATTCATTGAAGTTGAAACTCCGATGCTCCAAGTCATGCACGGCGGAGCTACGGCTCGCCCATTCAAAACCCATAGCAATGCCTACGACATGGAACTCTTCCTACGTATCGCCCCCGAGCTCTTCTTAAAGCGATGTGTTGTCGGTGGATTAGAGCGAGTATTTGAAATCAATCGTAACTTCCGCAATGAAGGTGCAGATTCCAGTCACTCTCCCGAGTTCGCAATGATTGAGGCTTACCAGGCCTATGGCGATTGGGACTCCATCGCTCTGCTCACGCGAAACTTGATTCAAGAGGCGGCCTTTGCTGTTTATGGTTCGCATGTGGTGACCCATCATGATGGTCGTGAATTGGATCTTGGCGGCACTTGGCGGGAGGCGAATCTCTTTGATCTGATCTCAGAAGGGGTTGGTGAGGTTGTTTCCGCACAAACTTCACTCGATGAATTAAAGAGAATTGCTTTAAAACTGGAGATGAAGATAGATCCAAAGTGGGTGGCTGGGAAATTAGCTGAAGAGATCTTCGAGCAGGTAACCGAAGGTCAATTAAAAGATCCAATATTTGTCCGTGGATATCCAGTTGATACCTCACCACTTGTTCGCGCGCATCGATTAACTCCGGGTCTCGTGGAGAAGTGGGATCTCTACATTGAGGGCTTTGAGCTGGCCACTGGTTACTCAGAATTGATCGATCCAGTTATTCAGCGCGATCGCCTGGTGGAGCAGGCTGCGCTGGGTGCCAAGGGCGATGTCGAGGCGATGAATCTCGATGAAGATTTCTTACGCGCCATGGAGTTTGGAGTTCCGCCAATGGGCGGAATGGGTATGGGGGTTGATCGCCTCTTGATGGCGCTAACCGGTTTAGGTATTCGCGAGACGATCCTCTTCCCGCTTGTAAAGCCAGAGGAGCAATGAGTTTGGCCGAGGTGCTTGTTCGCCCCGCGCGGACCGCTGATATCAAAGCGATTCGGGCGATTATTGATACTTACGTCCTTGGGCGGCGCCTGCTCGCAAAGGAGACGGTGACTCTCTATGAGACGGTACAAGAGTTTACGATCGCCGAATTTAACGGCGAGATCGTTGGTTGTGGCGCACTGCACGTGCTCTGGGAAGATTTAGCTGAGGTGCGCACCGTAGCCGTCCTGGAATCAATGCGCGGAAAGGGCGTTGGAAATGCGATTATTCAAAATATTGTTGAGCGCGCTCGCGGCATCGGTGTGGAGCGGATCTTCTGCCTGACCTTTGAGACCGATTTCTTTGCTCGAAATGGCTTTGCCGTCATCGAGGGTACCCCTGTAGAAGCTGAGGTCTATCAGCAACTACTGCTTTCATACGACGAGGGCGTTGCCGAGTTCTTGGATTTAGAGCGGGTTAAGCCCAATACCTTGGGTAATACCCGAATGCTGCGCATCCTCTAGCTCCTGCGCTCTCTCGGAGTAATCACAGCCTCCCCGAAGGGCATAAATCACCCCGAAACCGTGTTACAGGTAGGCTAATCCTAGGTAGGTAAGTAGAAATAAGTAAGCAGAAAGAGGTCTTCTCATGTTTGAGCGCTTTACAGATAGAGCCCGCCGAGTCGTTGTCCTGGCGCAGGAAGAGGCTCGCATGCTCAACCACAACTACATCGGTACCGAGCACATCCTTTTGGGTCTTATCCACGAGGGTGAGGGCGTCGCCGCAAAAGGTTTAGAAGCTCTTGGCATCTCACTCGAGGCTGTGCGCTCGCAGGTCGAGGAGATCATCGGTCAGGGACAGCAAGCCCCATCTGGCCATATTCCATTTACACCACGCGCAAAGAAAGTCCTTGAGCTATCACTCCGCGAAGCGCTCCAGCTTGGACATAACTACATCGGTACAGAACATATTCTCCTTGGACTTATCCGTGAAGGTGAGGGCGTCGCTGCACAAGTTCTTGTAAAGCTCGGAGCCGATCTCAACCGCGTCCGGCAGCAAGTTATCCAACTTCTCTCTGGTTACCAGGGCAAAGAGCCTGCTGCTCAAGGCGGGCCAGCTGAAGGCACCCCTTCAACATCATTAGTTCTGGATCAATTTGGTCGCAATCTCACCCAGGCTGCCCGTGAGGGAAAGCTCGATCCGGTCATTGGTCGTGAGAAGGAGATTGAACGAGTGATGCAGGTTCTCTCGCGTCGTACCAAGAACAATCCGGTTTTGATTGGTGAGCCAGGAGTCGGTAAGACCGCCATCGTTGAGGGCTTGGCCCAGGCAATTGTGAAGGGAGATATCCCAGAGACCTTGCGTGATAAGCAGCTCTACTCACTCGATCTAGGTGCACTCGTAGCCGGCAGTCGTTACCGGGGAGATTTTGAGGAACGCCTTAAGAAGGTTTTGAAGGAGATCCGTACCCGCGGAGATATCGTCCTCTTTATCGATGAGATCCACACCCTTGTCGGCGCCGGCGCGGCCGAAGGTGCAATCGATGCTGCCAGCATCTTGAAGCCAATGCTCGCCCGCGGTGAATTGCAGACAATTGGCGCCACCACTCTTGATGAGTATCGCAAGCATCTTGAGAAGGATGCTGCGCTGGAGCGTCGCTTCCAACCGATTCAAGTCGCGGAGCCAACACTCTCCCACACCATCGAAATTCTTAAGGGACTACGCGACCGTTACGAGACCCATCACAAGGTCTCAATATCCGACTCTGCGCTGGTCTCGGCTGCAACCCTCGCCGATCGTTATATCTCCGATCGCTTCTTGCCGGATAAGGCCATCGATCTCATCGATGAAGCTGGATCCAGGCTCCGTATCCGTCGCATGACTGCTCCGCCAGAGTTGCGCGAATTCGATGAGAAGATCGCGCGTGCTCGCAAGGATAAAGAGTCCGCGATTGATGCTCAGGATTTCGAGAAAGCTGCCTCTTTCCGCGATAAAGAGAAGACTCTGCTCGCCGAGAAGGTAGAGCGTGAGAAGACCTGGAAGGCGGGAGATCTAGATGTTGTCGCTGAGGTCGATGAAGAGTTGATCGCAGAAGTGCTCTCACATTCAACCGGTATTCCAGTCTTTAAATTGACTGAAGAGGAGACTGCCCGTCTACTCCGTATGGAAGATGAGCTGCACCGTCGCGTCATAGGTCAAAATCAAGCGATCCGCGCCCTCTCACAAGCCATCCGCCGCACTCGCGCTGGCCTCAAAGATCCAAAGCGCCCTGGTGGCTCATTCATCTTTGCTGGTCCTTCCGGTGTCGGCAAGACCGAGTTATCGCGCACCTTGGCCGCCTTTCTATTTGGCGATCAAGACGCCTTGATCCAACTTGATATGTCGGAGTATTCCGAGAAGCACACAGCCTCTCGTCTCTTTGGCGCCCCTCCAGGATATGTCGGCTATGACGAGGGTGGACAGCTAACCGAGAAGGTACGTCGCAAGCCATTCTCAGTTGTTCTCTTTGATGAGATCGAAAAGGCGCACCCCGACATCTTTAACACACTCCTGCAAGTGCTCGAAGATGGTCGCCTCACCGATTCACAAGGTCGTGTCGTTGATTTCAAGAACACCGTCATCATCATGACCACCAACCTCGGTACCCGCGATATCTCCAAGACCCTAGGGCTTGGATTCCACAACTCTGACGATGTTCTCGGAAATTACGAGCGGATGAAGGCGAAGGTAAGTGATGAACTTAAGCAGCACTTCCGCCCTGAGTTCCTAAATCGCATCGATGACATCGTGGTCTTCCACCAGTTATCGGAGGCTGAGATTATCCAGATCGTTGATCTCATGGTTGCAAATCTCGATGAGCGGCTACGCGCAAAAGATATGGGCATCGAACTTACATCTGCCGCAAAGGTACTTCTTGCGAAGCGCGGTTATGATCCGGTGCTGGGAGCGCGTCCACTGCGTCGCACCATCCAGCGTGAGATTGAAGATGTCTTGTCGGAGAAGATTCTCTTCGGTGATGTAAAGCCTGGAGAAATTACTTTGGTAGATGTCGTTAACGTGGATGAGAAAGATACCTTCACCTTCACAGGTGTTGTTAAGTCCACGATGCCAGATACTCCTGGTGATCTAGAAGGTGCCGCTAGCTCTAATTAATTAATTAGCGAGTTGAAAACTTTTGCCGATGGTCTCAATGAGGCCATCGGCAATTAGTGTTTTTAGCGCCTTTTCAATTTGAGAATTATCGTGCCAGAGAGCTTCTAATTTTTTTTGAGAGAGTTTTTTATTCTCACGAAGTGCCTGCACGATAGTTCCACGACATTGACGGTCGGTCCCAGCCCAATTCTGCCCTTTACGTGGAATTTCGGACTTTGGATATCCAGCTCTGCGCCAGCAGCACTGCCTTTTTAGAGGACAGGCAGCGCAGTTTGGGTTCTGTGAAGTACAAAGCAGCGCACCGAACTCCATTGTGGCAGCGGCCCACTTAGCTCCCTCCGTGGGAATTAAAGATAGGCGTAGTTCTCGCTCTAACTTTGAGGGGCTCGTGGTTGGGTACTGCACGCCATCTATTAATCGGGCAAAGAGCCGGCGAATGTTTACATCGAGAACTAGTGTCGAGTGTCCAAAGGCGAAAGCGGCGATAGCTGCGGCGGTGTACTCGCCCACGCCTGGTAGTGAGCGCAATTCTGCGAGGCTCTCTGGAACCTTGTTATCGAAGTCGCGTGCAATGATTGCGGCAGATTCATGGAGACGTAGCGCGCGTCGGGGATAGCCGAGTCGTCCCCACTCCGTGATTACCTGCGAACGTTTAGCCGTGGCTAGTTCAGCAGGAGTTGGCCATCGAATTATCCATTGCTCCCAGATTGGCAGCACACGATTAACCGGCGTTTGTTGCAACATAAATTCGCTTACCATGACTCCCCACGGCGTACTTCTTCGCCAGGGGAGATCACGCTTGTTCTGATCGAACCAGGCGAGAACGATCTCTTGCCTCACTAGTTGATCTTCACCTTGGCGATCGCCTGCTCAATACGAGAAACTTCTAGTATTTCAATGCCAGATACTTTGAGATCTGATCCCACTGGAACCATCGCCCGTTTAAATCCCAGACGCGCCGCCTCGGCGATACGTTGTTGCACTCCAGTGATCTTGCGAATCTCTCCAGCGAGTCCGACCTCGCCAACCGCTACCAGGTCTGCGGGGAGTGCTAGACCTTTCGCCGCAGAGGCGACGGAGAGAGCGACTGCGAGATCGGCAGCTGGCTCTGCAATCTTCATCCCGCCAACAGTCGCAACATAGATATCTCGCCCTGAGAGCCGAATTCCGGCGCGGAGTTCCAGTACCGCCAAAGTCATTGCTGTGCGCGGGTTATCGAGCCCTGAGGTGACGCGCCTGGCATTGCCGAAGTCACGGCCCTCGGCTACCGGAACACCGACTAGCGATTGAATTTCAGCGAGTAATGGGCGACGTCCTTCGAGTGCGACGGTGACGCAGGTACCTGGAACTGGTTCGGTATGACGGCTTGTAAATAGCCCAGTTGGATCTGGCAGACCGACAATTCCCTGCTCAGACATGTCGAAGCAACCAACCTCATCGGCGGCACCGAAGCGATTCTTTGTGGCACGAATGAGGCGTAACCTGGAGTGGCGTTCGCCTTCAAAGGTGAGGACGACATCGACAAGGTGTTCTAGGATTCGTGGCCCAGCGATCGAACCATCTTTTGTGACGTGACCGACGAGGACCAAAGTGATATTTCGCTCTTTGGTGATCCTGATAAGCGCAGCGGCAATCTCCCGCACTTGACTCACCCCGCCCGGTGCTCCATCGACCGTGCTGCTTGAGATTGTCTGGACCGAATCAATGACTAGTAGTTCAGGTTGCACTGCATCAAGGTGGGAGATGATGGCACCGAGATCGTTCTCAGCAGCTAGCCATAGTTGTGGGTCAATCGCCTGCAGGCGATCGGCTCGAACTCGAATCTGTGAAGCAGACTCCTCGCCACTTACATATAAGGCGCGCATCTGCGCTCGCGCGGACGCGGCGGCAACCGATAAGAGAAGGGTAGATTTTCCAACACCAGGTTCTCCGGTGAGCAAAATCGCTGCGCCAGGTACTAGTCCACCACCCAGCACACGATCGAGCTCACCCACACCACTGGTGCGGGATTTAGCGCTCGCGATGCTGACATCACCGATTGGAATCGCCGCCTGCGATACAGAACCGGGCACAAGAGATAACTTCTTAGGGGCCGCAATCTCTTCAACGCTGCCCCACGCTTGGCACTCGCCACAGCGACCGACCCATTTAGTGGAACTCCATCCGCACTCACTGCAGCGGAATGGGTCTTTCGCGGGAGCCTTGGCCATCAACGTTTACTTCTGGGCGGCCATTGTGGCGGGATGGATAATAAAGAGAGGGAGTTCGCGCTTTTTATTTGCTTTCGCCAATGCAGCGATCGCCTCCATGCGTGCGTCACAGAATTTCTTGAGTTCTGCATAACCATCAGCGCCCATCAGCGCAATCAACTCATGCTGGTTAGAGATGTAAACCGGCGCGCGTCCAACATGCGCCTCAGTGTTTGCCGTGCAGTACCAGGCGAATTCCGCACCGCCATCTCCCCACGCTAATCTTTCATACTCACCAATTACTGTGACAGAAATTTCGCGCTCGCCAAATTCTCGGGTCTCAAAAGAGCGGCGAATTGGTAGCTGCCAACAGACATCGGGCTTGGTCTCGACGAAGTGGACCCCCTCCTTCTGAGCGAGGTGGTGCAGCACGCAACCAAAACTTCCAGTGAAACCTGGAGCCTCATATCCCTTGCGATTTAAGAAGATGCAGGAATCTTCCAGCTTACGGGTCTTGCGATCGCCATCAAGTCCCACCTCAGAGATACGTAGGGGGCCTTTGCTCTTCTTGGGTTGCGCCTGTGCGTGAAACTGCCAGATCTCGGGGGTAAGGCGCTCGGCGACCTTTAAGGTGCGAGCTTCATCATCCGAGTCGGAGTAATAAGCGCCATCCGAGCAGCACCCAGCATCTGGTTTATCCGCATCGATTCCACAGCAGCCAGCGCCATAGATGCACTGCCAGTAAGAGGTGAGCCAAGTTAAATCACAGCGGAAGAGTTCCTCAGGTTTTGCGGGATCAGCGAACTCAACAAAATCTCGCGCAAATCCATCTTTTACCTCTGGCATAGTGCGAGAGCCTACTAGTGCGCGCTCTTCTAAGCGCTCTCATCGCACACCTGACCGCCTTCAAGGGGAGCATTGGCTAGGCTAACTTCCGTGAATCAAATCGATATTCAGAGCTCCCAGGTGGGCCTCATCGGCGTAGGAAATATGGGAGAGGCTCTCCTCGTAGCGCTACTCAAAGCAGGTGCTAAACCGCAGAAAATTAATTTTGCCGTCCGTAGAGAAGAGCGAAGTGCAGAGCTAGCTGCTCGCTACCAGATTACCCCTGCCACCGTTGAAGAGATGGCGGCCTCCTGCGATGTTCTGATGATCATCGTTAAGCCACACGATCTCGCGCTTATCATGGAGCGCATCGCGCCCTGCCTAATACCTGGAACCTTGGTCATCTCATTCTTAGCAGGCAAGAAGATTGCCACCCTTGAGGAAGGACTCGCTGGCGCAGCGGTTGTTCGCGTAATGCCCAATACCCCAACGCTGCTAGGCGTTGGAATGTCGATCCTCTCGTATGGATCCAATGTTCGCTCGGATCAACGGGAGTATGTGCAGCGTTTCTTAGACGCCGCCGGTAAGAGCGTTGAAGTTGAGGAGCCGCTGCAAGATGCGGCAACGGCAACGAGCGGCTCTGGTCCGGCATATTTCTTCGCCTTTGTCGAAGCCATGGTGGCCGGGGCAGTTGAAATGGGAATTGATGAGAGAGTTGCCTCTGCCTTGGTAGTTCAGACCATCGTGGGAGCGGCGAAGATGTTGGAAGAATCAGGCAAGAGCGCTAAAACTCTGCGCGAAAATGTAACAAGTCCCAAGGGCGTGACCTATGAGGGTTTGCAGATCTTTAACGAGGGTGATTTGCAAGGGCTTGTTGCCCGTGCCATGCGGGTGGCTGCAGAGCGCTCGCGGGCATTGGCGTGAAGAGAGCGCTCCTCCTTGGCGTTGTGCTCGCGTTCAGCGCGCTCTCTCCCGTAGCGGCGACGACAAAGGTGCTGGTCTTGCCCGTTCCCTTGACGACGCTTGCCCCGACCATCAATACGAATTTCTCAAGCGGCGACGAAGTCTCCGGGCTCCTCACCCTTCCATCTGCAATTTACTTAATTGGAACTATTGAAACGACCTCCTCACCTCTCGTGACCTCAACTCCTTTAGGCGGAAGCGATGGATTTATAACCTCACTTAGTACCCAAGGGAGAAGGTCTTGGGATCTGCGGATTGGAACTTCGGGTGATGATGTTGCGACCGCTGGATGCGTGGATGCGCTGGGAAATCTTTGGGTTACAGGAGCTTCGACGATTCCTGCGAGCGTTGCTGCAACCTCTCCTGCGCTTAATCGATTAACGGTATGGGAGGTCAGCGCGACGGGTGCGCTACTTAATATGTTTACTAAAGATCTGACAGATATAGATATTCCAACTTCTATCGTGCTTAAAGGCACTGGTTTTATTGTGCGAGGGGTTTCTAATAAGGCTGGGTTCCCAACCTTTGCCTTGACAGTTAACTCACTTGGCGCGATCGGTCCGGTAAAGAACACAGTTGCAAAACCGCTTGTGACACCTCCGACTCTGAACGCGAGTAGCGCAGCCTATGCCTGGCAAACTCTGATCAGCGCCTCGCCAATTAAGGGTGTCATCGGTGCCCCACCACATCAGAGCATCAACTACCTCCTCAAAAATTCGCTCAAAGATAAGGTATTGAAAGGGGCCTACTCGATTGTTGGAGCCCCACTCGCTTTGCAATATCAATCTGGAATCGGGGTCGTTCTTTTAAGCCAAGGCTCTGGAAGCTATTTCCTAACGATTTTGCATACGAAATAGTTCAAGTGGCATATTAAATTGCTTTAAAGAGTTGCAACTGACCGCCAACACCAACGAGTGCATAACGGACTTTGTTGAGAGTTATCCAAGAGGCTCCCAAGGTATTTGAGAGACTCATTGTTGTGACCAACGAAACTGTTTGATCAGAATTGTTTATTGCACATAAACGATTCTGACAGTTAAAGAGGGTGTGCGTCCCATCACTACTCAGGGGAGCACTCGGGGTTCCGTAGATATCAGTGCTTGAGGGAATCACAACCCCATTATTTGAGATATCAACCCAGCGCAGTTGGTTGGGATCAGGGATTGAAATCCCACTAGCTGCCATCCAAGTTCCACTTACCGCCTCACCCGTTACTGCAAGTGCAACGTCGTAACCAGCCACCGCGACATCTCCACCATACGAGTCGAGAGAGGTGTACTGCCAATCTTCCGGATAAGCGCTAGCTCGCTTCGCTAGTCGTACCTCTCCCTGCAGGGCCTGCTTCATCTGATTTACCTGCAGGATAGAGTCATAGAGAACATATACTGAGTGAGCGATGTTAAGCGCCTTTAAGTGAAAGGCGACGTCACCAGTAGTTCTTCCGTTGGTCGTGCGGTCTCCATCTACAACCTGATACTCCCAATTTCCAATTGTTGCCCCGAGTTGTACCGCGCCAAGCAGGATGCCCTCGCTCTGATCGCGATAGAAGATCTGTAGACCATCGGGCGTATCTACGCAGGCATTTGCACCGCTGACATCGCTGGCCGTTCTTAAGCGATTAATATCATTGTATTTAATAATCTGCGCGCCATTTCCATCTACAACTGTAAACTTCCAATTCTTTCCGTTGTAACCGGCGTAACGTAGTTGTTTACTGGAGAGATCGGCATAGACGATATCAAGGCGTTGATTTTTTCCAGCGGCGGATGTACAAACTGAGACATTGCCCGCGACATTGTCAGTTGTGCGCCCGCCTACCGTGGAATTTCCATCAACAACGCTCCTACTCCAAACCTTGCCATTCCAGATTGCCAGTCGGAGATCTCCACTCTTCCCATCTGTATAAACGACGATAGGTGAGCCTCTAAAGGTAGTTGTGGCGAGAAATTTAGCATCTGCCGTTCTATCGAGAATTGTCGCCCTCCAAGGAGCCTGTGGGAAGATCGCGTTGCTCGATTGGCCAGGAGATGTTCCTAGTTGATTGCTTGCTGTGACTGTGAAGGAGTAGTGCGCTCCATTTTTTAGCCCGGTGATGGTGACGGGACTTGAGCGACTCTGTTGAGATTTACCGGTCTCATTAATAGTGACGTTGTATGAGGTCACCTGGGAGGTACGGGCATTGTTGGGGGGATCAAAGCTCACAATCGAAGAGCGATCGCCGACGAGAGCGAAGACGTTGCGCGGCGCATTGGGAATTCCGACCGGAATACCTGCTGGTGGTTTGAGACGCATATCAGAGAGCATCGCGAGAACCAGCGCTCCAGGGGAGTGAAATACCGCTCCGCCGGGCCATGCCGGAGTCATTAGTGCATTTGGGCCGCTTTGAAAGGTGGACTCATCAAGGTGGCTTACAGAAGAGCCCCCTTCATAAGGAGTAGGGGTGTAAAGGAGTGGCTTAACCCCGTTATTGGCGTTGACACCGGCTACGCCTGACCAGACGATAGAGTTTTGAAGCGCTGCTCCCAGCGCGAGTGAAGGCGAGGAGATATCCATCAGACGCCCGCCATCGGGGGTCTGAGAGTAGGCATCAAAGGGAGTTGGTTGATCGATGCTTCCGTATTGTGAGAGCGGATCATAGGAATCATTAGAGAGGAAACCTAGGCCGTGGGCAACCTCGTGCAAGATTATCGATTCCAAGTCGTAAAGATTGGTTGGGCAGTTTCCATCAGTGCCTAGATAGAAGGCATTGGCCATCGTTGAGTTGATATTGATTGAGATCTCGGGATTTACAGGATCTAAATCTTTTCCGGCGATCGCGTTGGCCATGGCCGAGGCGTACCAGAGCGTTGCATCCGGTGCCCCGGAGAAGCCGTGGAAGAAACTGACTGGGGAGGCAGAGGCCAAGATCCCCGAGGTCCCCTCTGGAACAAAGTTTGCAACGACGTTGATAGGAACGCTAGAGCTCCAGTTGTCAGACCAGGTATCGATAGCGGCTTGTACCGCAACCTGATCCGCGAGAGGAACATTTGTATAACTCACCTTAATGGTACTCAATGTCCCAAGATGCTTACTGAGCGGTTTGGTAATCGGCGCGCTGACGCGCGGTGCGCCCACCTTCGTGGAGGTGGAGGCGCCATAGAGATTTACCCAAGGGGCTGGAACCTTCTCAACGGTTACTGCTTGCGCTGGTGCCACGCCTGAGAAGAGAGATAGTAATAAGGCCGCAAGCAGCGCATTTACGAAAAAGCGGGCTCGCATAGCGAAAAATCTTACTGCCCTGAGAGGATAGATACCATGATCCAAGTTCAGATTTACTCTCGTCATGGATGCCATCTTTGCGATGATGCCTTGGCAACCTTAAAAATTCTGCAGAAAGAACTGAATTTTGAGATTGAAGAGATCTTCATTGACGGTAATCTCGAGTTAGAAGCAAACTTTGGCGAGCGGGTCCCGGTGATTCAGATAGGTCACGTACAGCATGATTTCTTCCGCATCGACCCGGTCCGATTTCGAAAGGCACTGGCATCACACCAGTAGATCATCAAGCTAATTGTCTTTAGAGAGCACATCATCGGCATCAATGATCCGATATGCATATCCCTGCTCCGCTAAGAAGCGTTGGCGATTTTGAGCGAAGTCCTGATCAATTGTGTCTCGCGCCACCAAGGAGTAGAAGCGGGCCCCACGTCCATCAGATTTAGGGCGCAAGATTCGACCCAATCGCTGCGCCTCCTCTTGGCGTGAGCCAAATGTGCCCGAAACTTGAATTGCGATGGTGGCATCTGGGAGATCCACTGAGAAGTTCGCGACCTTCGAAACCACGAGGCACTTAATCTCTCCACTGCGATATAAATTATATAATCGCTCGCGCTCCTTGACTGGAGTATCGCCTTTAATGACTGGAACACCAAGCTCTTCACCTAACGCATCGAGTTGATCGAGGTACTGTCCGATTACTAGGACTTGATCGTCAGCGTGAGATCGCGCGAGAGCAACTGCAACCTTGTGCTTTGTAAGAGTTGTGGCACAGAAGCGATAGCGATCCTCTTGCTCGGCGGTTGCGTAGTTAAGCCGCTCTGCCTCTGTGAGAGTGACGCGAACCTCAACACAATCCGCGGGAGCGATGTAGCCCTGTGATTCAATCTCTTTCCAAGGAACATCAAAACGTTTGGGACCAATGAGTGAGAAGACCTCACCTTCCATTCCATCCTCGCGTACCAAGGTCGCGGTGAGTCCGAGGCGGCGGCGCGATTGAATATCTGCGGTAAAGCGGAAGATAGGAGCGGGAAGAAGATGTACCTCGTCGTAGATAATCAAACCCCAGTCGATTGCATCAAAAAGATCTAGGTGCGCGTAAATGCCCTTGCGGCGCATCGTCATAACTTGATAGGTAGCGATCGTGACAGGGCGGATCTCCTTCTTGGCACCGGAGTATTCACCGATATCGTCCGCATGAAGGGTTGTGCGACGAAGCAACTCATCGCGCCATTGCCGGGCAGCAACGGTGTTTGTAACCAAGATTAAGGTGGTTGCCTTGGCGTGTGCCATCGCGGCGGCGCCTACGATTGTCTTTCCAGCACCACAGGGGAGTACGACTACTCCGGAACCGCCATGCCAGAACCCTTCAGCTGCCATCGACTGATATTTGCGGATCGACCAGCCCTCTTCGCGCAGGGCTATCTCATGATGCTCGCCATCGACGTAACCTGCAAAATCTTCTGCTGGCCAGCCGAGCTTTAAGAGAGCTTGTTTGAGAAATCCGCGCTGTCCTGGGTGAACGACCAAGGTTTCTTCATCAATCTGAAGACCTAGCATCGGTGCAATCTTCTTGCCGCGCGTTACCTCGCGGAGTACCGCTGGATCGCTAGAAACCAGTGTGAGTCCATGGACTGGGTGTGCTTCTAAGCGCAGGCGCCCGTAGCGCGACATCGTCTCGGCGATATCAACCAAGAGCGCATGTGGAACTGCATATCGGGAGTACTGCAGCAAGGTGTCGATGACCCTCTCGGCATCGAGCCCCGCTGCTCGCGCATTCCAAAGCCCAAGAGGAGTCAGACGATAGGTATGTATGTGCTCTGGCGATTTTTCTAGCTCTGCAAATGATGCGATCGCTCTGCGGCACTCATCAGAGAGCGGATGATCGATATCGAGAAGTAGCGTCTTGTCACTCTGAACAATAAGCGGGCCATCAGCCATTAATTAATTCCTTAATGAACCCCGCAATTAGCGAGATTCTATTTTCGACACGATCGGCAAAGATATGTTCGTGCGCGGCGTGCGCCCCATAACCAGAGGCACCGAGTCCATCGAGGACACGACCTCCTACAGCGGCTGCGATATTTCCATCGCTTGCTCCACCTACTGATACATGCCCAACTGGTGGCATACCTAACTTCTTAGCTACAGATTCAATCAACTCATAGAGCTCTGCGGTGGCGGAGTGCTCAAGTGGAGGGCGATTGATGCCACCGGTAATTTCGATACGAGCCGCGGGATTGCTGGGCTGCAGAGATCTAATGGCGGTGTCTATCCGCTGCAACTCGCTCGAGCGGAAGGAGCGCGCATCGATATCGAGAGTTGCAGTTGCAGGCACGGTGTTGGTAGTCGATCCGGATTGCATCACTGTAGGGACGACCGTCGTTGCATGCTCAGCGTTTTCGAGTGCAGCCATGGATAGGACAATCTTCGCTATCTCCGTTGTCGCGTTTATTCCCTTCTCGGGTTCAAGTCCCGCATGCGCAGCGCGACCGTAAACCGTAATCCGATACATGGATGTACCTTTTCGGCCTATCTTCACCGTGTCGTCAATCGAAGATTCAAAAATAAGTGTTGCCTTCGCGCCACGGGCGAGTTCTTCAATGAGGCCGCGCGAAGCGTGTGAGCCAATCTCTTCATCGGTCGTGCCAATAAGTGCAACTTTTGATTCGGCGCCTGGAATCTCTTTGAGGGCATACATCGCCTGTAAAAATCCTGATTTCATATCAAAGATTCCCGGACCGAAGATCTGATCTCCTTCCTCGCGCCAGAGCGGAAGGTATGAGTCGATTGGCCAGACGGTATCTAAGTGACAGAGTAGAACGACTTCTGGTTGGTCAGCTCCCCACCAGAAGACGGGGCGATCGCCAAAACTGCGCAGGTTCGCTGCTGGGGTGAGATTCCTACTCGATATCTGAAGTGCGAGGTCAATCACGCGGACACAGGCGGCGAGATCCTCACTGGGGGATTGGCACTCGACTAATTCTCGGAGATCGGCGAGGAATGTCATGGGATAAGCCTAGTTGGCGGGGCTTACGCCGGTGATGCGAGGGATACGAAAGTGGGTGATCTCCCCGGTCGCGTGATCGCGGGCTACTAAGGTTCCTAGCGAAATAGATAGTGGGTCGATCAGGCGATTAGAGACCCCACCATTTGTGTCGGCATATCCGATAGTAAGGCTGGCACGCTCCTCGATATATTGATGGAGTAAATCGACTGTCTCATTGGCTGTGGTGCGCGGTACCTCGCGAGGTTTGTGGGAGCTCGCTCGCTCTCCGGCGCGCAAAGCTCGTAGCGCTGCGGAGATTAAAGTCTCCCCAGGATTGGTGAGCTCGGCCACAACACGTGGCGGTCTTGGACGCGCCTTCGCTCTGCGGACTCTGGGAGCCGAGATAAGTACTCCCGTGGCATTTTCTGCCGCAGGGAGGTAGCCCGCATCACGAAGTACCCGCATCAATTCAGAGCTCTCAACATCCGCGATGAGAACCTGCGGGGCAAGTTTGCGCATCCGAAGTTGGTCAATGCGTTTGTCGTGCAAGATCTCTTGGATCAGCCCTTCATCTTCACATCGCAGATACGAGTTGGTGCTACCCACGCGCAGACGCCCGTGACGCTTTGCAACATCACTAATTAAATACTCCAGCGGCTGAGGCATCGGAGTCTTAGAAATCTTCTTAAGAAAATCTTTGATCTGATCACCAGTTTGTCCGTGGTCTAAGCCACGGCGGATCGAAGCCTCGCTGAAGCGATAAACGCTGGCGCCGCCTCGACTTTCAATATCAGCGATGGTTCCAATTGAATTGGCAAGTTCCAGTGTGAGTGGGCCTGGTGCAATTGCGCTGTTATCTGCTTGAATCAAAATATGGTCTACTGGTTTTGGAAGAGCGGCCTCGATGCCAAGCTCTTCGTGGCTTAAAAATGCGATAGCGAAAGAAGAGAATGCCCCTTGTCCTGTGAGACCCAGCCATTCAGCTTCTCGCAGCGTCCACTCAATGTAATCGCGATTGACACGACTAGGTAGCAACCAGGCAACGGTAGCCTCCATGGATTCAAGAGTTGGATCAACCTCTGGGTGGTCACGAAGTACGCCGAGAATCGCTTTTTTAAGAGTTGCAACTCCACCGCGATCTAGATCAGGTCCAAGTGCCGCCACATTTTTTGAATCGCCCTTGCCAATCAATCCACTCATGCGCGAGGTTTCGAGCCAGAGAGATGTGAGCGCGAGCCATTGCTCTTCAATACTTTTTGTGAGCCAGAGGTCAAAGGTGCTCGTCGGAAGAATTTGATCATCGGTATCAATCACGATTAAGCCCCCGATGTACAAGAGTTCTGCGACAAAGGCCGCGCAAGGTTCGAGAACGCCTAAGTGTTCAGCTGTGCGCTTGAGATCACGCACACCGAGTCCACCCGAGCGTAGGGCGGTGGGGGGTTCATCGGACCAGTTATGCCCCAACTCCTCTGCCCAGCGGACGAAGGTTGAGATATTTGCGATCGCCGCGAGATCAGCTGCCTTCTGCTTGCGCGCTACTCCCATGACCAGAGGTTGGGTTGGCTGTAAAGATTTAAATACCCTTCCTTCCCGCATATGCATCGCCACCTCTCTTGGTAGAAGCACGGTTTGCGAGTCAAAGGGGAGGAGAAAATTCTGCTCCAGAAGCCATTTGATGGCGGGAGCGGCCTTTTTTACATCGGAGACCTGACCTTTAGGAGGTCCCCAGACCATCTTTTGGAGGGTTTCGACCGCTCCTTTTGGCGCCTGCGATAAAAGCGCAAAATCGACGGGCTTTGAACTCCGAGCGCCTAGCCCAGCAGGATTCTCCCCAATGAGGGTTCGTACATTGGTGGGGATCCGATAGCGCTCGCCATCTTTATAAAGCAGCGCTAACTCCCAGAGCGAGTTAACCGCTGCAGCCGCCTCATTCGCGGTCACACTCATAATTTGGTGGAGAGAGATGGGCTCCTCAAGGGTGCAGATTGCAGTCAAGATATCGAGGCGAAATTTATCGAGGGACTCTCGAGCCCGCAGCAGGCTGGGAGCAGAGTTGGCACGCGCTGCGAGCGCCATCAAATCTGTCGGAACGGGGGCAATTAGATCTGGACGCAGGGTAAAGAGCGCCTTGATCTCATCATCGGATCGGTTGCGTAACTCCTCGGTGAAGGAGATGGATGAGTTCGACATAACTGGCCTACATTACTGGGCTTTGCCTACTTGCCGCGCCGCCAACTTCGGGGCGAGAGGAGGGTTGCGAGCTTGACAAGCCTGGAGAGGAAGGGGGCCGACAGCTTTTTCAAACCGCGCATCCTACGGAAATCATAAATCGGCCAGTTTTCGCGCAGGGCGTGAATCTGCAGGAGAGTATCGGGGTTGATGGCGCGCGGGTTGCCCACCGCCTGCAGGAGGGGCAGATCGTGGTGGCTATCGGAGTAGGCGTAGGAGTTGGCCAGATCTATTCCCTGCGCCTCTGCCAGTGCTCGGACCGCTAAAGCCTTATTAGGGCCATGAAGGAGTTGGCCAATCAACTTCCCGGTGTAGACCCCATCTTTTACCTCAGCGACCGTCCCTAGGGCGCCGGTAAATCCCAACCTCTTGGCGATTAGATCGGCGAGATCTTTCGGAGTCGCGGTCACGAGCCAGACCTCTTCATCTTGGTCGAGATGATTGTTGGCAATTTCGATGGTCCCTTGCCATAGGGCAGGTGAGACATACTCGTCGTAGACCTCAATGCCCATCTTCTCGATGATAGAGGCTTCGTGGCCGCGAAAGAATTCACAAGCGGCTCCCTGGATCTTGGCAATCTCCTCTTTATTCTCAACGCCGGAGAGGCGATATCTCAAATTAGCCATCACAAAGTTGGAGATATCCTTCTTTGTAAAGAAGCCTCTCTGATACATCCCCTTGCTGAGAAAGAAGAGGGATGAGCCCTGCATCAAGGTGTTGTCTACATCAAAGAAAGCTACTCGCTTCTGGGTGAGCGCCATATCACTAGCCTATCTACCCTTCCCGAAACTCTAGCGCAGGCACTGTGTAGCGCCTGCCTTATGCTTACTCCATGACGCCAACCGTGCATTTCTTACGACACGGAGAGGTCCACAATCCCGAGAAAATTCTCTATGGCCGCCAACCTGGCTGGTATCTCTCAGAGCGCGGCCAAGAGATGGCCCGCACCGTTGCCGAATGGTCAAAACAATTTACTGTTGGCGCGGTTCTCGCCTCGCCTCTGCAACGCGCTCAAGAGACGAGCCGTCCCCTAGCGGCCGCGCATGGCCTGGAGATAGTAACCAACGACAATTTAATTGAAGCCGCAAATGTTTTTGAGGGCGAGAAATTTGAGATGGGATCCGGTGTCTTGCGCCACCCCAAATCTTGGCGCCACCTGACTCGCCCTTGGATTCCTTCTTGGGGAGAGCCTTACGAGCAACAGGTAGAGCGAATGTTGGCTGCGCTCTTTGCAGCGCGAGATGCCGCCGGCGGAAGAGATGCGTTTGCGATCTCGCATCAACTTCCAATTTGGATTTTGCGCTCGGCGGTCGAAGGACGCCGCATGATGCACGATCCACGCAAGCGCGAGTGCACTCTTGCCTCAGTGACAAGTTTTCATCTGGACTCTGCTGGGGATATAGCAGGAGTGAGTTATTCCGAACCGGCGCGACACCTCTTGCCGGAGAAGAAATGAAACGGCTGGTCGTAATCGCCTTTGCATCTCTCTTTCTTTTAACTGGATGTTCCACCGGTGGACTTTCTACCGCCAATCAAAACGCCTTCGTTTCGGGAGATGGTGTTGCGGTCTACGTTAAGCCCCTAGACCGCAAACCGGCACCGCTGCTCTCGGGAGCGACTCTGGTCGACGGAAATCTGACCCTTGCACAAGACAAAGTTACTGTGCTCAATATCTGGGCCTCCTGGTGTTCACCATGTAGAGCAGAGGCGCCGCTACTCTCTGACTTTGCCAGTAAGTACAAGGCACAAGGGGTGCAATTTGCGGGAATCTTAACTCGCGACAATCTCTCTGCGGCGCAGGAATTCGCTAAGCGTTTTAAGCTCAACTATCCAACCTTTACCGACGACTCGGTCTTGGCGAAGTTCCGCAACTCGCTTGTTCCAAATGCAATCCCGACAACGCTGATTCTTGATGCGCACGGTTATGTCGCTGCTCGAGTGAGTGGAGAAGTTACGGTAGCGCTCTTAGAAGAATTAATCGGCAAGGTGCTTAAGGATCCTGCACATGCATAACTTCTTTGTGCATCAGGTCCTAAATGGCAATGTGCTTCTGGCTCTTATCGTCGCCTTTCTCGCTGGATTAATCTCTTTCTTCTCGCCCTGTGTTCTACCTTTAGTTCCGGGTTATCTCGCCTATTCGGCTGGAATGACCGATGTGAAGAACAAAGGGCGCACCGCTCTAGGCGCAATCCTCTTTGTCTCAGGCTTCTCTCTTCTATTTATTAGTTATGGTGCGCTCTTTGGCTCGCTTGGTGCAAAGATTGCAAATGGGACTCATTGGTTACAGATCGTCCTGGGAATTCTTACTATGGGCATGGGGATAATCTTTCTCTACAACCGAAAGTTTTATCGCTCATTTAAACCGCAGTGGAAATCAGCGACTGGACTCTTAGGTGCTCCTCTTCTTGGTTTCCTCTTCGGACTGGGCTGGACTCCTTGCATTGGTCCAACGCTCGGCGCTGTGCAGGCTCTCTCCTTTCAGAGCTCAAGTGCCTTGCGAGGTGCGATCCTAAGTCTGGGTTACTGCTTCGGACTTGGAGTCCCATTTATTGCGGTAGGTCTCTTCTTTGACCAATCTGCAAAGTTGCGCCGCTTTATCTCCAGTCACGGCAATTTGCTGACGATCTTTGGCGGTGTTTTCCTGATCATCATCGGCCTCCTTCAGGCAACTGGCCTCTGGGGGCATCTCATTAATTCACTGCGCGGAAGTATCTCTAGTTTTGTACCGGTACTGTGATGAGTGAGAAGAAATCATCTGCCCCCGATATCGGTTTGATCGGAGTAATGCGTTGGGCTTGGCGCCAGCTCACCAGCATGCGTACTGCACTAATTTTGTTGATGCTTCTTGGCGTCGCGGCGATACCTGGCTCTCTCTTCCCACAGCGCAATCAAAATCCACAGCGAGTTGATTCTTACTTCACCTCCGACCCGACGCTAGCTAAGTGGATGGATCGACTCCACCTCTTTAATGTCTATGCCTCTCCTTGGTTTAGTGCGATCTACTTACTCCTTTTCATCAGTCTTATTGGTTGTGTTCTGCCGCGCACCTTCCATCATCTGGCGGCAATCGGCAAGCAGCCGCCGTTAACCCCTCGCAATCTCGATCGCATGGAGGGCTATCGTCTGGTCGCGGCTAATTCTGAAGTAGCAATAGAAGTCGCAAGCAAGTGGCTAAAGCGCCATCGTTTTCGGGTACGAGTAACGGAAAATTCCATCTCTGCCGAGAAGGGCTACGGCCGTGAAACCGGCAATCTTCTCTTCCATCTCTCCCTGATTCTGATATTGGTGGGAGTCGCCTTAGGTTCTCTCTTTGGGATGAAGGGCGAGGCTATCTTGAATGTTGGTGATCGATTCATAAATACGCCAACTTCTTATGACAATATTAATTACGGAAAGTTTCAGGGACAGGGCTCTCTCGTGCCTTTCTCTCTTACCGTTACTAACTTCGTCGCAACGTATGATCCATCAACTAGCCAGCCAAGGAATTATGTTTTGACGACGCAGATCGCTAACCCAATTGGTACGACACCAAAACTAGTAGTTATAAAAGTGAATAAGCCTTGGACCGCAGGCAGCACTAAGCTTTATCTTCAAGCCAACGGCTATTCACCGATCGTTACAGTGCGCGATAAGACCGGTCACATCACCTTCCAGGGCCCAGTTATTTTCTTGCCACAGGATGCCAATCTCAGTTCACTTGGGGCGATCAAGATTCCTGACATGACGCCGCAGATTGGCTTCATCGCCTCCTTTATCCCTACTGCTGGCAGTAGCGCGGCCCGTGGAATCTTCTCCACCTATCCCGAGGTATTAGATCCGCGCCTTGTTTTATCTGCCTGGCAAGGCAATCTCGGCCTAGATACTGGTAACCCGCAATCGGTTTACTCCCTCAATACATCAAAGATGGCAAAGATTGGCTTGAAAGCGCTGACTTTAGGCGGCACTTATGACTTTGGCGTCGGAACAATTACCTTCGATGGTTGGAAGGCATGGGTCAACGTGCAGATTGTCGATGATCCGGGAAAGCTCTACGCCCTATATGGCGCCATCTTTGCCATCTTAGGGTTACTGATATCACTCTTCACACGCCAGCGCCGGATTTGGGTAAAGGTGGGTAATGATGTTGAAATTGCGGGACTTGCCAAGAACGGAATTCCCGGTTTGGAAGAAGAACTTTTAGCGCTTGCGCAGGCACTAGAAGAAAATAAAGGAGGCTCTGAGTGACATCAACTAACCTTGCATACTTTTCTAATGGGGCGATCTACGCTTGCTTGGCTATCTTCACCATCGCCTTCTTCGCACACACTTACGAAGTTTCCTGGTCCGTTAAAAATGTAGAGGGTGACGGTCGAACGCAATTCGATCTGAATAAAACGGCGCGTGCTGGTCGTATTGGTACCGCCATGATCCTCCTTGGCTTCCTCATTTTGGCAATCGCCGATCTCACCCGAGGCCTCTCCGCCCATCGTGTTCCCTGGGGAAATATGTATGAGTTCTCGATTACGGGTGCATTGATGTTGACCGGTGCATACTTATTCGCCTACTTCAAATTCAAAGTTCGTTGGCTCGGCTTGCCCGTTTCAATCTCTGTGCTCCTGACGCTAGGAACCGCAATCACAGTTCTTTATCGTGCGAGTGCACCGCTCGTTCCAGCGTTGAAATCACCATGGCTTGCCATTCACGTCCTGGCTGCGATCATCTCCGGAGGGGTCTTCCTCATTGCCAACTTAGTGGCGGCGACTTATTTGCTTATGGAGCGCTATGAGAAACGCAGCGGTCGCCCGCAGTGGGCAGCGAAGATTCCTTCGCTAGAGAGTTTGGACCAGCTCTCTTATCGCCTGATAGCTTTTGTATTTCCACTCTGGACCTTCGCAGTTATTGCCGGTGCAATCTGGGCGGAATCGGCCTGGGGGAAGTACTGGAGCTGGGATCCAAAGGAGACTTGGGCATTTATCACCTGGGTAGCCTATGCAGCCTATTTACATGCGCGGGTAACCGTTGGGTGGAGGGGAAAAAGAGCGGCTTGGTTATGTATCTTCGCCGGCTCGACATTCCTCTTTAACTACATCTGGGTCAATATTTGGGGGACCGGATTACACACTTACTCAGGCTTGTAAGATTTAAATCTGCTTTAAGAAATCTGGATTATCGTCAGGCGGGATGATTCTGCCGGGACGAGGGCGGGGACGCCCTACGCTCTTGGGACGCCCAACTACTAGCCAGGCAATAGCTCCAAGGGAACCGAAGAAAATAATGATAATGAGCCAGGCCCACTTAGGAAGATTACGCTTACGATCTTGATCGCTACGAGCGCAATCGATGAGGCCAAATAGCCATACGGCCAATCCACCTAAAACGAGCAGTGCATCTAACATGACCGTAAGTTTACTCGTTAAATGAGAAGTGCGATTGCCAGAGTGAGGGATAGCAGTAATTGCAGCCTTCCAATTTCACCCAACATGGGAATTAACTCTCTGCCCTGCGCCCCACCACGAATTCCTTTCACAATCTTTACTGTGAAAGGGGTAAAGAGCGCGGTAATCAGCGCCCAGGGAGTGATGAAGGCAGCGAATAGCGCCGCCGTATGAGCAAGGAGAAGTAAACCGATAAACATCTGGCGGGCTTTCTTATCCCCAAGGCGCACTGCCAGGGTTCGTTTGCTCACTAGTGAATCTTTTGGGAGATCGCGTAAGTTGTTGATCGCGAGCAGTGAACAGGAGAGAGCCCCAACTGGGATCGAGACTAGAACGCTCTGCCAGCTAACGCGGTGAGATTGCACAACGTAACTTCCAACGGTGGCTACCAATCCAAAGAAGATGAAGACTGAGAGCTCGCCTAAACCAGAGTAACCATAGGGTTTCTTGCCACCCGTATAAGTCCATGCCGCGAGAATGCTGATTGCTCCAACCAAAACTAACCACCAGGAGACGCGCAGAGAGAGGATGATTCCCAGAGTTGCGGCGGCGGCAAAGCAGATAAAAGCGGCTCGTCTTACAGCGCGGGCGCTAGCAAGGCCACTGGCAACCAAGCGAACCGGACCAACACGGTTGTCATCTGTGCCACGAATTCCATCGCTGTAATCATTAGAGTAATTAACAGCAATCTGCAGCAGAAGACTTACCAGCAAAGCCATTATGGCATTGAGATAATTTATTGAATGATGATCGCGCCGAATTAGCGCTGTACCTACGAGCACTGGAGATATAGCGGCAGGAAGAGTACGCGGACGCGCGCCAGCTACCCAGATATTCTTCTGATTCATAACGAGAGTATCTCAAACTTTAGCGCTAACTTCTGCCGATCGGGTTTGCCGATGGATGTACGCGGCAGATTTATGGTCTGTATAAATAACTTTGGTACAGCATGGCTCCCAAATTTTTCACGCAGTGATTGTGAGACAAACCGCTGATCAAAGGGCGCTGAACTCGCTAAACAGAGTTGTTGGCCCCACTCTTGGTGAGAAATCGCACAACTCATAAATTCACCCACACCTAAGGCGTTGAGAAAGTCATCGATCGCGCCCAGAGAGATCTTCTCGCCTCCAGAATTTATTTGATCATCAATCCGACCCGAGATAATTAACTCTCCAGCTACAACCTGGCCTGCATCACTTGTCAGGAACCAGCCCTCGTTATCTGCCAATGGTTCAGAATGACCTAAGTAACTCAGGGCTTGCATAGGGCCGCGCAGCGCAATGCGATTATCTTCCCGAATCTCAACTTCAACTCCATGCAAGGGTAGCCCGTTATAAATGCAGCCACCGCTCATCTCCGACATTCCGTAGCTTGTGACAGCGTTGATCCCCGCTATTCGTGCGCTCTCCAAAAGATCGCTTGGCATCGCTGCTCCGCCAACGAGAACCGCTTTGGCACTTTTCAGAGATCTTAAGAATTCGCTCTCCTCATTCAACGCGCGAAAGAGTTGAGTTGGAACGATAGCCGTGTATTCAAAGTTCTTTTCTACTAATGATGAACCTAGGGCCAGAGCGCGCACTAGAACATTGACGCCCGCAATGTGATTAGTAGGTAGGCGAAGTGACCAGCGTTCTCCGGGGGTAGCTCCCAAGAATTGATGGGAAGCATGAGCACTCGCTAGCAGCGCCGCAGTTGAAAGTGCGACCTCTTTAGGAGAGCCTGTTGAACCACTGGTGGGGATTACTACTGCCACGCTTTCGGGAACGGAGTGAAATTTTGAGGGGGCGAAGGTTAAGGCGGGTCCGTCCCCGGCGAGGGCCGAGGTGAGGGCCTCCATAATTTGTGGAACTGACCACGCGGAGTTCACTGCAACGAGTTTCCGCGGTGACTTATTGACCATAGCACCCGTAGGCTATCTCCTTGGAACGAATTCCTGGAAGTGAAATTCCAGTGGGCAGAGGATCCAGCGTGTAGAGGAGAAAGTGTGAGCAAGCCTTTCAAGCGAGAACCCGGTAGTCGAGCTATTCCTGCTTGGCAGATAGGTGCGGGTGGCGAAAAGTTCAGTGACATTATTTATCAAGTTGGCGATGGCATTGCCAAGATTACGATTAATCGCCCCGAGGTTCGCAACGCCTTTCGCCCTGAGACGCTGATCGAATTGCAAGAGGCGCTTTCACTTGCTCGTGATGATGAGTCCGTCGGAGTAATTATCTTCACGGGAGCTGGCACTGAGGCATTTTGTTCAGGCGGCGACATTAATGTGCGTGGAGATGATGGGTATATCGGCAGCGACGCGCTTGGGAAGAAGGGCATTGGCAGGCTCAATGTTCTCGATCTACAGATCCAAATCCGCCGTTTACCCAAACCAGTGGTTGCAATGGTTGCCGGTTGGGCGGTCGGGGGAGGACATGTCCTTCATGTCGTATGCGATATCACCATCGCCGCCGATAATGCCAAGTTTGGTCAGACTGGTCCAATGGTGGGCTCCTTTGACGGTGGATACGGTGCAGGGCTACTCGCTGCGCATATCGGGCAGAAGAAGGCGCGTGAAATCTGGTTTCTCTGCCGTCAGTACGACGCGGCGGAAGCTCTCGATATGGGGCTTGTTAATACCGTCGTACCTATCGCCGAGTTAGAGGCCGAGACCGTTTCGTGGTGCCGTGAAATGTTGCGACATTCACCCATGGCCTTGCGTCTTTTGAAGGCGGGTCTCAATGCCGCGGATGATGGTCTGGCGGGAGTACAGCAACTTGCCGGTGATGCTACCTTGCTCTTTTATCTCACCGAGGAAGGTCAGGAAGGGCGCGACGCCTATAAAGAGAAGCGCGATCCCGACTTCAATAAGTTTCCACGCCGTCCTTAATAATGTTAGAAGAGTATTTTTCTGATCTCTTAATACTTGCTATTCCGCTGCGCAATAAATTTCGCGGAATCTCGGTTCGCGAGGTAGCGCTATTTCGTGGAAGTTCAGGATGGTCTGAGTTCAGTCCTTTTCTCGAGTACGGCGATGAAGAGGCAGCGATTTGGATGCAAGCGGCGTTAGAAGCCGCAAACTCTCCATGGCCAGATCTATACCGAGATCAAGTGGCGATCAACGCCACACTGCCGATGGTCGACCCCGCAAAGGTTAAAGAGATCTTGGCGGGATTTCCTGGAAGTAGAACTGTGAAGATCAAGGTTGATGACTTTGAGAACGGTGCTCTCCTCGTGGCAGAGGTGCTTGAAGAAGATGCGGAGATGAGGATTCGCCTTGATATAAATGGTGGATGGAGCCTGACCCAGGCGCGTAGCAACTTGTTGGAGTATCACCTGCGGTTTGGTAACGTCTTTGATTACGTCGAACAACCATGTGCCACACTGGATGAGTTGGCAGAGATCAAGGCTGAGGTCGCGATACCTATCGCAATCGATGAATCGATTCGCAAGAGGCTGGATTCTGATTTCAGCACAATCTCTAACTACGCGGATGTTGCGATTTTAAAATGGCAACCAAGTGGTGGGTTTAAAGCGGCCCACAGGATTGCGCAAGAAATAGGGCTTCCCGTCGTCATCTCAAGCGCGTTGGAAACTGGAATTGGAATCTCGCACGGTCTGGCTCTGGCGGCATCCTTTGCAGATTTCAACTCTGCCTGCGGATTGGGGACGGTGGCGCTGATGGAGAGTGATGTCTCAGTGCCGACCACTCTGATTCGGGATGGTTTCCTTGAGGTCAAGCGGCGCGAACCAGTTGATTTTGAGAGGTACCTCGCTGCTCCAGAGCGCGTCGCACATTGGAAGCAACGTATTCTTAGAACGCTTGAACATATTGAAGGGCGGAGTAATTGAATTCGACAACTCTGGCACGCAGCATCGTTCGGCAATTAATTGAAGGGGGAATCTCAGATTTTGTTCTCTCACCAGGCTCTCGCAATGCCCCATTATCGATAGCGCTACATGAAGCGGAAGTCGCGGGACTCATTGATCTCCATGTCCGCATCGACGAGCGCGGCGCTGCATTCTTCGCACTTGGGTTAAGTAAAGCTTCTAAAAAATATGTGGCGGTGATCTGTACTAGCGGTACGGCCGCTGCGAACTATCACCCTGCAGCCTTGGAGGCTTATCACTCTGCGAATAAAGTCTTGTTTATAACCGCCGACCGCCCCGCATATCTGCGTCGCACAGGAGCCAACCAGACGACTTTGCAGGTTGGCATTCTTGAACCGGTGGCTACCATCGATATCTCTTCCGCAATCTCTCTTTTAGATCTACTGAGCACCGGCCCCGTTCACCTCAATATTCAATTCGATGAACCCTTGCTCTCCGATGACCAAACCGATTGGTTAGCTGGATTATCTCCTGAGATCTCAGAGGCTACTCTTGAAAGTGCCGGCGCCAATTTCTATCCGAAGGCGCGAGGTATTGTGATTGTTGGCCACGATCGTGCTGGGATTGATGCAGAGGCTATTGCGAGCTACGCGTCCGCGATTGGTTGGCCGCTTATTGCGGAAGATCCCTTAAGTTTTCCCAGCTGCATCCTGCACGCGCCACTATTTTTAACGGACTCGGAATTGCGCGCTAGTTTGGCGCCGGAACAGCTCATTGTGATTGGTCGGGTCACTCTCTCTCGGAGTGTCACAGCACTGATCAAAGAATGTTCTGATGTTGTAGTGATCGATCCGCGCGCGTTTACGATCGATACCGCTCGCTCTTCTTCCCAACTTTTGCCAGCGCTCCCCGTACCCCATCCGTGTCCCAGCACCAATTGGCTTACCCGCTGGCAGGAAATCTCTCAACAAGTTCGTTCAGTGGTTGCCCTAGATTGGTCAGAACAGTCGGCGATTGTTTCCATTACCTCTGCCATTCCCGAGGGCGCTGCCCTCTTTATCGGGAGTAGTCGTCCAGTCCGCGATATTGAGGCATTTGCGCATCCGCGAAGCGGAATTCATACTTTCGCAAATCGAGGGCTTGCCGGAATTGATGGGAATATTTCTACGGCGCTTGGAATAGCCGAGAAATTTGAGCGCTCTTACGCCATCTTGGGAGATGTCACCTTTCTCCATGATATTTCGGCGTTAGCTAACCAAGGAGAGGCGAATCTCACCATCTTTATCATTGATAACAATGGTGGCGGAATCTTTAACACCTTGCCTCAGGCTGGCGTGAAGGGATTTGAGAAGATATTCGCGACGCCACACAACTTGAATTTGGAACGAGTGATCGGGGGTTTTGGGGCTCGTGTTGTAAAAGTGAAGAACGCTGCAGATCTGCTCCACGAAATTGCCCATCAGGGTGAGGGGCTGAACTTTGTTGTTGTTGAAGTTCCGAATCGTGAAAGCAATGCTGCTGGATTAAAGAAGATTACTCAGAGCCTTGTCAATGCAGTGCGAATCGGCAGCAATTTAGCCTGACTCTCGGCCAACTCCTCTGCAGCACTCGACCCAGCAACTATTCCGCACCCTGCAAAGACCCTGATCGACATCTTGTCATCCGCAATTTCCCCGCAACGCAGCGCGATTCCCATTTCGCCATCGCCATGCGCATCTATCCAACCAACAGGTCCCGCATATCGTCCGCGATTCATTGCCTCTTGTTCGGTGATTAGATTGCGTGCGATATCTGTTGGGGTTCCGCAGACAGCAGCAGATGGATGGAGAGCCGCGATCAACTTGAAGATATCGACCTTGGACGCGGTGTCATTTATTACTCCCGTGACATCAGTCGCTAGATGCATAACATTTGGTAGATGCAGGACGAATGGCGCCTCAGGGACATTAGTTGAGGATGCAAAAGGTTCGAGGGCTTCCGCTACCGAACGCACGGCGTACTCGTGCTCTTCTAGATCCTTTGACGACTTCGCCAGCGACCCGGCTAAAGCGAAGTCGCGTTCCTCGTCGCCGGTGCGACGAATCGTCCCAGCAAGTACCCGAGAAGTCACTAGGGATTTGCTGAGACGAACAAGAAGTTCAGGAGTAGCTCCAATTAGGTTTTCTACTAAGAAGAGCCAGGTAGATGGGTATTCGCTCTCTAGAGATTGAATAAGAGCGGCAGGATCGATCTGCTTATCTGAGTGAGCGATGAGATCACGTGCCAGAACCACTTTTTCAAGTTCGCCGGACTTAATCCGAGTTACTGACTCTTCTACTGCAAGTGACCACTCGGCATCGTCGAGAGCGCCCCTCTCCCATTGCAGATTCAAGCCCTGCTTGGAGTTGATTTTTTCGCCTAACTCAGGTTGCTCATTGCCTATCCAAGTAATCCATGACTTTCCATTCTTCTGTACGACCACAATCTCTGGAATTGTGAGAAGTGATGGTTCATCCTCTGAGAATGCAAAGGATGCGAAGAGAATAGGTCCAGTGCCAACTCCGTGAACATTATTTTTGATTTCAAGTTGTGATAATTCGTTCTGCCACCAAGCGGCGGCCTCGACGAAGCGTCTCTTGCCCTTTACCGAATGGGTCTTGTACCTGCCGAATGCGATGAAACCGTCGGAGCCTCGAATCCAACTGGCAGTGATGGGAAGGTGGGTCGTTATCTCACTAAGGCGTGGGTGATCCCCGAGTAATTCCGTGGTGATCCGTAACGCCATGGGCGTAAGTTAAGTACCTTTACTCCTTCGGCACAAAACGCCAGAGCGTTGGCATAGTCGTGCTAGCAATTGCGATCTTGATCACTTCGCCAAGTATGAAGGGTGTGAAACCAAGTTTGTATGTTGTAGCCCAAGTGGCATGAATGGAGTGGTGTAGCCAGAAGAGGCCCGCACCGAAGATGAGAACATCGCCGAGCAGCATCGTTGGGATAACCGTCGCGATCTTTTGATCCCACTTACGCCCGGCGAGATAACCAGTAATGAGTGACGCTACTAACATTCCAACCAAGTAACCGCCAGTAGCACCGGTAATGCGAGCGAATCCATGTGTTCCTGAGGCAAAAACTGGTGCTCCCATGAAGCCAACGATGAGATAAGTGGCAAATGTTGTGAAGCCGAGGGAGGCTCCGTAAGCACTACCAAGGAGCAATGCTCCAAGAGTTTGGCCCGTGACGGGGACAGGAGATCCAGGAACTGGAATAGAGATTTGAGCCATCAGAGCAAGAAATGCAGCTCCGCCCGCAACGAGAGCGACCTTTGTTGCAAAGGTACTTCGAGTAAGCAGGGCGCCACGCAGCGTTGCAGTGGATGAAATCGTCATTGGATTCTCCTTCGAGCCTGCACCCTACACCTCCGTGGGTGTGGGTTGAAGTTGTCTTACCAGCCTACTATCGCAAGAATGTACGCGTGAGTAATTCGGCCGACTTAAATAAGGAACCTGAAGAGGTAGCCTCAATGTTCGACGGGGTCGCAAAGCGCTACGACTTTATGAATGACCTTCTGAGTCTCGGTCAGACAAAGAACTGGCGTCGCAAGGCTACGGCGATCATCGCCCCCCAGGCCGGAATGCAGATTCTAGATATTGCAGCAGGAACCGGCTCCTCTAGCCGTCCACTTGCAGATGCAGGAGCAAGCGTTATCCCCGCGGATTTCTCGCAGGGAATGCTCGACGCTGGAGCCAAGCGCCACCCCGATCTGCCATTCACCTTGGCAGATGCTCTCAACCTGCCCTTTGCGGCAGATCAATTTGATGTCACCACAATCTCCTTCGGCTTGCGCAATACCAACGATGTCAAGAAGGCCTTGCAAGAGGCGCTAAGGGTTACAAAGCCTGGTGGTCGATTGGTTGTCGTGGAATTCTCTCACCCGACAAACAGGATTTTTAGAACTCTTTACATGAAGTATCTGATGGGACTCTTGCCAAAGGTTGCTCGCAGGGCATCATCAAACCCAGATGCATATATTTATCTCGCCCAATCAATCCAAGCCTGGCCGACTCAAGAGCAACTCGCTGAGAAGATCAAGGTGGCCGGTTGGGAGACGGTCGCTTGGCAGAATTTCACATTCGGCATAGTTGCGGTTCACATCGCCTTCAAGGCTGTGTAGTAGTTCATGGCATTTGGAATTCCATATCTTGATGTAAAACTCGAGCTCTCCATTCGCTCCGATATGAAGCGCGTGGAAGATCTATTGCGTAAGCAGATTCAAGGTGACTACCCACTAGTGATAGAAACTTCTAGGCATCTTGTGGAGGCCGGAGGCAAGCGTGTGCGCCCCTTACTTACCTTGTTTGCAGCGCAGTTTGGTGATTCAAAACGGCCCGAAATAATTGAAGCAGCTGTCGTCTGCGAGCTGACCCACCTTGCAACTCTCTATCACGATGATGTGATGGATGAAGCACCACTTCGCCGCGGAGTCGAGAGCGCAAATGCTCGCTGGAATAATACGGTCGCAATTTTGACGGGTGACTATCTCTTCGCAAAGGCATCTGATCTGCTTGCCGATTTGGGTCCCGAGGCGGTGCGGCTGCAGGCGCGAACTTTTGAACGCTTAGTAATTGGACAGATCACAGAAACGCAGGGCTCGACGGCTGGGTTATCGATTCTTGATCACTACCTCAATGTTGTCGCTGACAAGACGGGTTCATTGATCGCCACATCTGCTCGCTTTGGTGCTTTGCTCTCAGGAGCTAGCCCTGAGATCGTTGAATCGCTCACCCGCTTTGGTGAGAAGATTGGGATCGTCTTTCAACTGGCCGATGATGTAATCGATATTGCTTCAGAGTCCAACGAGAGTGGAAAGACCCCCGGTACTGACCTGCGCGAAGGTATTCCGACCCTGGTAACGCTCTTTGTTCTTGAGTCGCAAGATCCAGCCGACCTAGGGCTGAAAGAGATTCTCTTGGCTCCAATCACAGACGAAGCAATCGTGGCAGAGACCCTCAAAAAATTGCGCACACACGCAGCCATGGAAGCATCGCAGAATTTATTGCATCAATATGCCGATGAGGCACAAGCAGAGCTCGCAGGGCTACCAGATGGCGCGGCGAAGCGTGCGCTAATCGAACTCTGCGAAACTATTATCACCAGAACTTCCTGATTTAACGAGGTCATAGCCCAGGGTGATCAGGGCGCCCCAGACGATCAAGAAGCCCACCCATCGTCCTGGTGTCATAGCCTCATGGCGCACCAAGACACCGATCAGAAATTGCACAGTAGGGATGATGTACTGCAAAAGACCAATGATGGTGAAGTTCAGGCGATTCGCTGAAGCATTGAACATAAGAAGTGGAACGGCGGTAACAACACCGGCCAAGATCAGCAGGGTGCTAAGACCTAGATGGTGCCCGAATTGCCCACTTCCCTTCTCTGCGATCCAGATCAGATACCCCGCGTAAGGGATGAGGGAGAGAGTGGTCTCGATCGCCAGGCCTTCGAGCGCTCCGAGCCCCAATTGCTTCTTCACTAAACCGTAACTGCCCCATGAGCTTGCCAAAGCGATCGCGATCCACGGTGGGCGCCCATAATCAATGGCTAAGACAATAACCCCGATAGCAGCCATCAGAACCGAGATCCATTGCAGCCGCCGCATCTTCTCTTTTAATAGAAAGACGCCAAACAAAATGATGAGAAGCGGGTTGATGTAGTAACCGAGTGCGCACTCGACCACGTGGCCATGATTTACACCCCAGATGTACACGAGCCAGTTGATTGAGATCAAAATAGAGGAGGCAAATAGCCGAAGAGCAATTCGCGGATCCTTTAACAAGGCAAAAGTTGAGCGTAATTTTCCGGTGTAGAGAAGGAGAGCAATGCAAAAGACAAAGGTCCAGACGGCGCGGTGAGCAACTATCTCTATCGAGTTAGCTGGCTTTAGTAAGGGCCAGTAGAGAGGAAATAACCCCCACGTTATATAAGCGCCGATTCCTAAGCTCAAACCAACTTTATAACTCTTCATAACTCACAATCAGCGATAATTTTGAAATTGTACAGAGAACTCCCAAGGGTGATCTTTAACAATTTGAATAGCAATCTGTAGATCATCGCGGCTCTTGCTTGACACTCGTAGCTCTTCCCCTTGAATCTGAGTTTTGAGAGTCTTGGGGCCCTCATCGCGCAGCAACTTTGCAATCTTCTTGGCATCTTCAGTTTTAATTCCCTCTTTAAAGGTCGTCGAGATCTTGTAGATCTTGCCACTCAACTGTGGCTCACCAGCGTCTAGATGTTTGAGGGAGACTCCGCGCTTGATCAACTTATCTTTAAAGACCTCTAGCGCCGCCTTCGCACGATCTTCGGTGTCCGCCTCGATGTTGTACTTCTCGCCGGACTTCACGATTGAGGTACCGGTATTTTTAAAATCAAAGCGCGTGGAGATCTCGCGATCTGTTGAGTTATACGCGTTGTCAACCTCCATATGGTCGACTTCTGAAACAATGTCGAAACTGGAATCAGCCATGATGTGCCTCCTGCATTTTAATGTTGTTACGAGAGAAGAGAACGTGTCCTACAAAGCCTATAACTAGAGCAACGATAACTCCTACGTTGGCACCAGCCCAGGTACCACTCTTGCCGCCAATCAAGCCCATAAAGTAGCCCTGCCATGAGAGCCAAGAGGCAAGCGGGTTAGTGACCAAGCCCCAACCGACGATAGTTCCAAATACGACGAGGCCGATCGAGCGAAGGTTGTATAGGCCGTAACGCCCCGTCGGGGAGAAGAGTTCTGACTCCGCATAATCGACCTTACGCATCAAGATATCTGCCACAAAAATAGCGGACCAGACGGCGATTGGCACCCCTAATGTGATGAGGAATCCTTGAAAGGGAGTGGTGAAGTTAGGTGCAATCCAGACAAGATAAATCGTTCCCGCCAACATAATTGTTGCATCAATGGAGGCGGCTACGTGGCGCTTTACCGGCAATCCAATTGAAACGAGGGTGATCCCAGAGGAGTAAAGGTCGAGAATTGCTCCTCCAACAAGCCCCAAGATTGCGACGATTGCAAAAGGAATGAGATACCAGGTTGGAAGGATCGTTGTTAGGGCTCCAATTGGATCGGTAGCAATCGCGTCTCCTAAGTTCTTTGAGGATCCTGCGAGTAGTGCCCCATAGATCACAAGGATGATGGGAACGAGAGATGAACCAAAGACGGTCCAGAAGATAACGCTGCCGCTCGAGGTTTTGCGGGGTAGATATCGGGAATAGTCTGCGGCGGAGTTAACCCAACCCAGGCCGATACCAGTGATTCCAAAGATCATGGCTCCGATAAATCCTGCTGTAGATCCGTGGTGAATTGAGTGCACTGTATGCCAACTGATTTTGTGAATTGTTAGCGCGATATATCCGACCGTTAAAACAATAGTGGCGAGAGTAAGCCAACGTTGCAGACGCATGATGGTGTGAAATCCCAAGACTCCACCAAAGATAGTAAGTCCCGCTGCCATGATAAAACCTAAGGCTCCGGCGACGTTGTGGTTGATATGTCCAACTCGAGCAAAGACTGTTTGCGCAGCCAAGGTGGCCAACGAGACCAGGACCGTCTCCCAACCGACAAAGACGAGATAGGAAAGTAATCCAGGGAGCAGATTTCCCTGCACTCCAAAGGCGGCACGCGAGAGGGTCATCGTGGGGGCGTTGGAGCGTTTTCCTGCGATTGAGCTGACACCGACGAGGATAAATGACCCAACCGTCCCAATAATCGCCGCCCATGTCGCCTGCCAGAAAGAGATTCCAAAGCCTAGGAAGATGGATCCGTAGGAGAGAGCCAGCAAGGAGACATTTCCCGCCGCCCAAGGCCAGAAGAGTGAACGCGCTCTGCCGTGGCGTTCACCTTCGGCGATGAAATCAGTCCCATGCGGCTCGATACGATTCAGAATATTCACAGGCGCATTCTAACGGGGGAGCCTGAGCCACGCTGCGGAGATGCTGCGATCCTTAAGTTTCGGAGGTCATCGCAATCTGAGTGCTAGCTGCTGCTCTTGATCCGCTTGGTGTCTAAGAAGTGAGCGAGCAAGCCGCTGCCGATAAGCGCGGTTGCGGGGAAGAGCAAGGCATTAGAGAGACCGACCAAACCGGCAAGACTTGAGATTATAAAGCGCCCCACCAAAAATCCAGTCGAAGCGATGATCGCCAGTCGAGTCAGCGCTCGCGCAGTTGGAATGCCGGGAATACTTCCTGCGACCGATACGTAGGAGGGTGGCATGGGAGCTACCCCAAAACCCAAGGTCGCGTATGCGAAACACATAATTACCAGCGCTGTATAGCGATGGTGCGCACCTTGCGCATTGGCGATTATCAAGCCAACCAAATACCCAAAGCCACCTAACAATCCACCAACTCGAACCACTCGCGGGATTCCATACTTATCTATCCAACGCCCTACTGAGAAGCGGCCCAGAATCTGTGCCAAAACAAAGCAGGTATAGCCCAGGGTGTTTACTCCAAATGGGATGTGAAAATCTTCTTTGAGGTAGATCGAAGACCAATCTCCAACCGAGACTTCAGCGATGGTGGCAAGAAAGGAACCAATCGCCACCATCCATATAAAGTTTTTGATCTCTATAGGAATTGCGACGTCGTGAGGTACTTCCGAATTAACGACCGCATCGTGTCTATCAGCGGAGATCGGAAGGAGCGCTCGAGATACTAAGAGGCATCCAGCGAGTGCTATCAATGAGTTGCCCAAGAGATGCCACTCAACTGGAACATATTTTGCGATCACACCAGCCGCAAAAGATGCAGTGCAAGCACCAACGGACCACGAACCATGAAAGGAAGGCATCAAAGATCTTCCAACGCTCTCTTGCACCATTGACCCCTGCGCATTGCAGGCAATATTCATTAATGAGTAACTTGCTCCCGCAACGAAGGCGATAAGTGGAATCTCCCAGATCTTGTTGACAAAACCGTAAGCAATCTGTGAGCTCGCGACTCCAAACATAATCAACTGTGCAGTGCGCCGGGTTCCAATTCTGCGACTAAGTCGTGATCCGAAGAAATTTCCAAAAATTGAACCGAGATTTCCGACCATGATGCAGTAACCGAAGATTGCATCAGAACTATGTGTGTGGCCCTTTATCTCCGCGAAACGAGCCGAAGTAGCAGCAACAGCGACTCCCATAAAGAAGAAGGTGGCGCGCAGACCCCACTTTGCGCGGTCCACTCGCTCGCCTGTCGGTGCCGCCACGGCCATAACTTAGCCCAACCACCATTCTTCCAATAACCATTCTTCCAATGGTTATACGCTAATTTTCTCGCATGGCCGAAATGATTTATTACTGTGGAACGATGGATAGCGGAAAATCTACCCTCGCTCTTCAAACTGCTCACAACCGCAAAAGCCGCGGACTCGAAGGGCTAATTCTTACTAATCGAGATCGCGGCGGTAGTGGCGTCATCACAAGTCGATTAGGTCTACAGGCATCGGCACACGAAGTCAGCCCCGACTTCAATATTTATGAATATATTGTCAGTGAAAAGCAGGGTGGCAGAAAGATTGAGTACGTCATATGCGATGAGACGCAATTCTTTGAAAGAGCACATATTGAGCAGTTGGCTTGCGTGGTTGATGAGCTGGGGATAGATGTATTTGCCTTTGGAATCCTGACAGATTTTCGCACCAAGTTATTTCCAGGCTCTGAGCGTCTGATCGAATTGGCTGATCGCGTCCTACCTCTACAAGTTGAAGCTCTCTGCTGGTGTGGAGCTCGTGCGACGCATAATGCTCGTGTGGCAAATGGTGAGATGGTCACTGAGGGCGATCAGATCTTGCCCGGAGATGTGGGTACGCCTCAGACCATCGGCTACGAAGTGCTCTGTCGTAAGCATCACATGGCGAAAATGAACTCCGCTCGCTCCTGAATTGTGTAATAAAGGCCTGCGGCGTACCCCTTGGTTGCCGCAGGCCTTTATGAACAGCTACTAGCCTCTAGAGAGCGCCTGCTCCAGTAGAGAAGTAGTTGGGGAATCGAGCTGCCTTTGCGATATCTCGTTGTGAAGCGATGACATATTTATCTGTGTACGTCGCGTAGAGATTGACATTCTTCATATCGCTTGCAGTCCACGCACCAGACTTGAGTTTTCCTCGACCGTCGATAGTCATAACACTACGAGGACCAGTTGGAAGCATCTTGCCGGATGGGTTGTACATGACAAGCTCATTATTGAGAGCGTTCACGTAAGTATCAAGCCCAGTACCTGCATAGTAATCTGCTGGAATCTTCGCTGCTATCTCTGCAGCTGAATGAGACTCGATAAACTTGGTAGTGTCCATCATTGCGTCAACTAGGCGTTGAGTCACCTGAGGGTGAGCTGCAATCCAGTCCTCGCGACCGTATACACAAGTTGCTGGGTATGGTCCGCCCAGAGCAGTTTGGGTCAAGGCGCCATAGCGCATATCCGTGAGGATGTAGCCGAGGCCCTGTCCTAAGACCGCAGAGATCGTTGGCTCTGTGGTCATTCCACAGTCAATCGCCTTGTTCTTCATCGCAGCGATGAAGGTTGTACCTGCACCAGCGACGTATGAATGCATAGCCGATTGTGGAACGCCAGCTTTTGCTCCAAGTGAAAGGGTAAGGAAGTTGGTTGATGAACCCAAACCGGTTACACCAAGGTTGACTCCTCCTGGAACTTTTGCCCAGTCAGCAACCGAGGTAATAGTGCTTTTCAAGTCACTACGGCAGAGTTCGGCCTCTCCTGGTGATTGTAAAAGAGTGGCGACATTCACCGTATTTTTACCCTTAATTCGTAAATCAATATTGTGGTCATAGAAGCCGAGCACGAAGTCAACCGAGCCGGCCAACATATCGTCTTCGGCACTAGCGCCGGCGGCTTCATCTGTTAGCACAACGTTTAAACCATATTTCTTGTAATAGCCGAGCTGTTGAGCGAGCATCGCGTGGATGTATATCTGCTTTGACAAGCCACCGACTTCGATACGCACGGTTGGAGGCGCGGCTTGCGCTGTTGTACCGACTAGCATCGTTAAACAAAGTGCAATCACGGATGCGAATGCAACTCGTTGATTAGTCTTTCTCATCTTGCTCCCTTTTTTCTGGATGTTTAGAGTTCTGTTCCAGAAATCTGTGTTGGCCTCCAGTTAAGGAGACGGTTCTCTAGCTTGGTGATAAGCCACTCAGCGGATAGCGCCATAATTGCGATGATCAACATCGCGGCATACACGCCATTTGGATTAAAGTTTCCTTGCGCTGTTGCAATTAATAATCCCAGACCACGTTGTGCTCCTAGGAACTCACCGACAATTGCACCAATGAGGGCGAAGCCAAAACTCACATGCATAGATGCGGTGATCCAAGAGAGAGCTGATGGAAAAATTACTTTGATAGTTATCTGGCGTTTTGAGGCGCCGAGCAAGCGAGCGTTAGCGATCAATTTATGATCGGCTTCGCGCGTTCCTTGAAAAGCATTGAAGAAGACAGGGAAGAAGACCAGCACGAAGGCTAGTGCCACTTTTGAGACGGAGCCTAAACCTAGCCACAGCACAAAGATTGAACCCAAAACTACTCGGGGAATTGAGTTTGATACTTTGATATAAGGGGCAAATATTTCGGCTGCGGTGGGGTTTCGTGCAAGGAAAACTCCAAAAATGATTCCTAAGATCACACCTGCCAAGAATCCATAAGTGGCTTCGTAAAAAGTGACCCAAGCATTAACCCAGAGTGAACCGATCGAGGTGCCATTCGTGATCCAGACGCCGAGTTGATGCATCACACCACTTGGCCGCCCATAGAAAAAAGGGTCGAGTATTTTATGATCAGCCAAGATCTGCCAACCACCCAGAAGTAATACGGCGAGTCCGAGTTGAAGAGAATGCACTTTCACTCTGTGTTTATTGCGATTTTTTTTGATAGCTGCTTCTGAGAGAAATTCTTCAACCATGGCTATTTTCCCTTTCCTGGGGCAACTAGTTGACGTTGGTAGGCGATATCAACCTCATCTCGAAGCACGCTCCAGATATCTTGGTAAATCTCGAGAAATTCTTCAGTGAATCGAATATCGCGTGCCTTGCGAGGACGTGGGAGGTTAATCGTGAAATCAGCCTTTACTTTTGCTGGCCCAGCGGTCAGAACAAGTACTCGATCCGATAGCGCGATAGCCTCTTCAAGATCGTGAGTAACAAAGACGACAGTCGAACCGGTGGTCTCCCATATCGATACAAGTTCATCAGTCATGATGCTTCTTGTTTGCACATCTAGTGCGCTAAATGGCTCATCCATCAATAGCAGTGAAGGTTCATTGATGAGTGCTTGGGCTAGAGCAACGCGCTTCTTCATCCCCCCTGAGAGCTGATGTGGGTAGTTGCTTTCAAAGCCGGTTAATCCAACCTTTGAAATCCAAGTTCGAACTAACTGGTCATAATTCTTGACTCCACGAAATTTAGGGCCTGCTGCAATATTGTTATAGACGCTCATCCAAGGGAAAGTCGCATCGTGTTGAAATACGAAGCCGGTAGAAGTTTCAATTTTGTCTACTTCACGGCCGTCAACATTTACCGCTCCAATACTGGGTTGCTCGAGGCCGGCCAGAAGGGTCAGCGCAGTAGATTTCCCACAGCCTGTGGGGCCCACCAATGAGACGAACTCTCCGGCCTTAATTTCAAATTCGAGGCCCGCTAAAGCCTGGTACCAAGTGCCTTTAGGAGTTCGAAATCGCTTTGATACATTGTCAAAGCTCACAGGAGATCCACTATTCATGGAGAGAGGTTAAGTGGAGGAGTGGAGGAAACAATGCTTCTGCGAAATACCTGATATTTCGCACCTTTTTCTGCGTTTTGCTCATTAATCTCACGGATTTTCTACAGACAAATCGATCGCAAATGGTAACAATTGCTGCTGTTAGATTATTTACGTAACGCTGGGGGGGGATTGTGATTTGAAGAATCGAAATGTACTCCTAGGTGTAGTTAGTAACCGACTTTTTGTCGTTACGGTCGCAGTACTTGTTGGGTTACTAATGTCCTACCACTCTGCACGTTCAAATCAAGAGGCGCAGGACGAGCTGAGAGTCTTGGCGATTGCGAAAGCGACAGCGGCAATTCCTGGAATCCCAGAGTTATTAGCCTCTGGTGACCCGCAAAGAAAGCTAAATGATCTTGCCACCACTTTAACAAAGAGTACCGATGCTTCATACATTGTTATTGCCGACGCCAAAGCCATTCGCTTCTCCCATCCAAATCCAAAATTGATTGGCCAGCGCTTGGATGGCGACCAACCAGCCCTACTAGGTCGCTCATATACAACCATCGACGTTAAGGGGACGTTGGGAATTTCAGTTAATGGCAAGACACCTATTTATAACGGTAAAGGCAAGATTGTCGGGCTAGTGTCGGCAGGTATTTTGCTCAGTAAGTTGGCTGGTGAGGGTTCTGTATTATTTCATGGCTTTCTTTTCTACGGCTTTGGCTTATTAGTAGGAGGACTTCTCGCATCTGAACTGCTTGTTCGGCTCGCCCGAGGACGTAAGTTAAAAGAAGAGTTGGTGGACATTACAACCCAATTCCAGGAGCGAGAGGCGATGCTACATTCCATTCGAGAAGGTGTTATTACCTTAACTCCGACTGAATCAATTTCACTCGTGAATGATGAAGCCTGCCGACTACTGGAAATCACCCCTGCCGTGATTGGCAAAACTATTGGCGAGGTCATTCCCTTAGGTCGCTTACGATCTCTCTTGACAGGTCAGGTCGCTACCGGCGATGATCAACAAGTATTAACTGATAAATTTTCTATCATAATCAGTCGCAGACCGGTCTTTTATGGTGAGAAAGCCATTGGATCTGTAGTTACTCTCAGAGATCGAACTGAGCATGTCGGATTACTGAGAGAACTCGAAAGTGTCAAGAACTTCTCTGAGGCCTTGCGGAGCCAGCAGCACGAATTTGCCAATCGAATACATACCTTGAATGGGCTTCTTGAACTTGAAAAATATCAAGAAGCAATGGAATATTTAGGTGAAGTAGCCTCAGTACAATCCAATATGGCGGAGGATTTAAATATAAAACTTGGGAACACCTTAATTGCGGCTCTTTTAATGGCAAAGGTGACGATCGCCAGGGAGAGGGGTGTAAAGATGTCGGTAGAGGTGGCTACCTCCATCGATGATCTGCATATTGATCAAAATGCACTCGTAACCGTCGTGGGAAATCTGGTTGACAACGCTATTGATGCTGCTTCTGGTACGCCACGAGCAGAGGTAGTTGTTCATTTCGTACAAGTCAGCGCGGAATATAAGAGTATTACAGTCCACGATAGCGGCCCAGGAGTACCGGAGAAAAATCCACACGTTGTCTTTGAAGATGGATTTAGCACGAAGCCATCTCGGGGAGCGGGACACCGAGGATTGGGCCTCGCTATTGTCCAACGGTTGATCCGACAATCTTCTGGAACCATAACCGTCACCAACGAAGGTGGCGCCACCTTTGATGCGCGCATACCAATTGCAGTCACAGAAGATTTGGTAGGAGTTCACTCGTGATCTCCACCGTCATAGTTGAGGATGATTTTAGAGTTGCAGAAATTCACTGCGCTTACCTATCGAATATTCCTGGATTTAAAATTGTGGGGATGGCACATACTGCTGCGAAGGCTTTTGATCTCATTTTAGAGACCAAACCGAATTTAGTCCTGTTAGATTTGTACCTTCCCGATGAACACGGACTATCTCTCTTCGCTCGACTGCAACAACTCCCTAGGGATTCTAAGCCGGATGTCTTTATTATCACCGCAGCTCGCGACGCGGTGAGTGTGCGTGAAGCTCTCCAATTGGGTGCGGCGCAATACATCATGAAGCCTTTTAACCAGAAGCAATTGGCCGAACGTCTGATGACTTACCGATCGGCTAGGGAGCGGTTATCTGAGTCAGAAGAGATCTCACAAGAAGAACTCGATCGTCTTTCTGCACAAATTCGAGGTCCCCGTATCCCAAGATACTCACAGGAATTTCCAAGAAATCCTACGACGGCGTCGATCATGAAACTTATTGAGTTGAGAAAATCCTCCGTCTCGGCAAATGAAGTATCTGATGAACTCGGTCTAAGTAGAGCGACAGCTCAAAGATATCTCTCGCAGATGGTTGAAAATGGTCAGCTCGAATTGGCGCTGCAATATGGAACTACGGGGCGTCCAATCCACTTATTTCGAGTCGCAGGAAAGTAAGGAGTTTTAATGGAAATTGTCATAGACGCACCGTGACCCTCACCTTTAAAATTAAGGGTGTCGATTCCTGGGGTAAATGAATCCGTAGTAAACCCCACCCAACGGTTTCGGGGTGATATCCAAGGGTTACGCGGTATCGCCGTTCTGTTCGTTCTGCTCTTCCATGCCTCCGTTCCCGGATTTAAAGGCGGCTTCGTTGGGGTAGATATTTTCTTCGTCCTAAGTGGCTACCTCATCACCGGCAATCTCCTACGCGAGGTGAAAGCAACAGGACACATTAAATTAAGAGAATTTTATGCGCGACGGATACGTCGCTTACTCCCAGCATCCTTACTTGTATTGCTCACCACGTTGATCGTCGTTGCAATCTGGTTTCCCCCGCTCCTATTACCCGGTGCAGCCTTGGATATATCAAGTGCGGGTCTCTATGTATCAAATCTGGATTTTGCAATTCGTGCCACCGACTACTTCTCGGCCTCAACGATTCCCTCACCCGTTCTTCACTTCTGGTCGTTGGGCGTGGAAGAGCAGTTCTATCTCTTCTGGCCGCTGCTGATCGCCCTTGCGGCCTGGAAGAAGAAAAATAAGGCCTTTCGCGTATTTATTCTCTCGCTTCTCGTCTTTGCCGCATCACTCACCTTTGCTAATTTATTGCTCGATAGCGATCAACCTTGGGGCTTCTTCTCCCTCCCTTCGCGCGCGTGGGAGTTAATCCTTGGTGCAATCTTGGCTACTTTGGCTACTTTGGGGCAAGGAGTTTGGAAGTTACCGCGCCCTATCGCGTTACTCATCGGGTGCGTTGGGCTGGGTTTAGTTATCTATTCTGGGCTAACACAATCCGATCCACTCAGATTTCCGGGCACCACCGCTCTGACGCCAACTCTGGGAGCGTTCCTGATTATCGCTGCAGGTTCTGTACAGGAGATAACTCTTCCCTCACAAATCCTCTCTCTGAAGTTCCTACAAGGAATCGGAAAGATCAGCTACTCCCTTTATCTCTGGCATTGGCCGGTTCTGGTCATCCCGCAAGTGATCGCGGGTAACCACCTCTCACTTGTAAAGCGGTTGTTGCTCGCGCTGCTCTCTATCGCCTTGGCGGCGTTAACCGAGAGATTTGTAGAACGCCCTTTTCGCCGCGGATTTGTCATCTCGTTGCAGCCCTTTCGAAATATTGCGATCGCTGGAATATTGGCAGCACTCCTGGCCGTTTCCGCTTTTGGCGCGGACTATGCAGCGACCGGCTCACTTCGAAATAAGCACGGTGGTGCAACAGCTGCAGATCTGCGTAGCTTTATCGACTCCTTGACCATTAAGACAACCCCTCTTAATACAATTCCAGCGCGTCCCGCGACGGTCGACTTTTCGGTACCTGCAAACCTCGAGCCTGAGCTATTGAACGCTGGCCACGATCGCCCACTTCCATATGGCGACCGCTGCCACACGCAGTTGAATCTGAAGCCATCAACGAAGCCCTGCATATATGGAGACAAGACTTCAGCGACGACTGTCGTTCTCTTCGGCGATAGCCATGCTCTGGCTTGGTTTCCTGCGTTTAACGAGGTTGCCAAAGAGAGGCATTGGAAGTTGCTATCCCTGACAATGTCGGCTTGTTCTCCAGCCGATATTCCGGCGTACAACCCCGCGACCGCCTCGCTCATGTTAAGTTGCCCGATCTGGCGCAGAGCATCAATCCAGCGCATAATCGCGGTCCACCCGTTTCTTGTTCTAGTTGCCTCCAGTAGCGGTTTTCAAACCGAGGTGAAGGGCGTGGTTGCTACCGGAGATGCGCGAAAAGCCCCGTTTGTGACGGGTATGAAGAAGACCATCGCCCAACTGCAATCAAGCGGCGCCAGAGTCGTGATGATGTCCGACACTCCGGCGTTGGCCCAAGATCCTCTGATCTGCTTATCGGCCCACCCCAAAAGCACCTTGGCCTGTGCCACACCAGTTGCACAAGCGATCTCCGACGATTGGATCGCCCTAGAAACTCAAATCGCAGCCACCAACTCCATCTCACTCATCAAACCCCAACTCTGGGTATGTCCCACAAATCCTTGTCCCGTAGTGATCGGAAATATCTTGACCTACTTTGACCCAGGACATATGACCGCCACATTTTCACAGGCCCTAGCTGGGCGATTAAAGAATGCAATAGAGAGCGCACTAGCTACCGGAATTTAGTTAGTGCATTCATCGGACATTTGTCCTACGGGACATTGAGATACCCTACTTTCGTGTCCCGCTCGTTACATCTTTCTGAGGTTGAGCATCGGTATATGGGTGAGAGCCCGATCCGAACTCTGATCTATCTCTTTGAAGAGCAACGACTGAGAGTTCTCTTTGCATTCATTCTCTTCTGCATTAAACATTCGCCATCCTGGGTCATTCCCCTCATTACCGCAAACATCATCGATATTGTTACATCACATAGGCGCACAAGAGATCTTTTGATCAATCTACTCGTATTGATTTTGGTAACGCTACAGAACTGGCCGATAAATGTTCTCTACGTTTTCTTTCAAAGTAAGGCGATTCGTGAGGTAGAGAATCGTTTGAGATCCGCTCTCGTGGAGCGAATGCAACAGCTGAGCATGGGATTCTATTTGCGAACCAACGCGGGTGTTCTCCAAACTAAGGTAGTTCGTGATGTTGAGAATGTTGAGCAGATGGTTCGAAATCTCTCAGATGGAGGCTTCACCGCAATTAACGGGTCGATCGGCGCAATAATCATCATCGCGATTAAAGTTCCTACTTTTCTTCCCTTCTTCTTAGTTTTAGCGCCGCTCATTGCGCTCTTTATTGCGATGCTGCGATCACGATTGAATTCTCGGAATGAGGAATTTCGTAGCGAGATTGAGACTATGTCGGCTCGAGTCAACGAAATGACTACTCTCATGCCGATTACTCGCGCGCACGGCTTAGAGAAGATTGCGTTGCAAACAATGTATGACTCGTTTAGTAACGTTAAGCGAGCAGGGCTCAAGCTCGACATCTTCAATGCGAAGTTCAACGCCTTGGCCTATGTAACATTTCAATTGGCCAACGTGCTGTGTTTATCGGTAGCTGGATATTGTGCTCTGAAAGGAAAATTTGGAGTAACTCCTGGGGACGTGGTTCTTCTAACGGCCTTCTTCGGTCAGCTCATC
This sequence comes from Actinomycetes bacterium, assembly GCA_025355305.1. Taxonomy (GTDB): domain Bacteria; phylum Actinomycetota; class Actinomycetes; order Nanopelagicales; family Nanopelagicaceae; genus PALSA-747. Next base: position 64,671 of record JANXZW010000021.1, read on the forward strand.
GGATCGGTCATCTTGCTCTCCAGTCTGATGCCACAAATATCAAAGGGATTCGCTTCCATCCGATCGCTGGGCGAAGTACTCGAGTCACCGGACGTGGAAGCAAACACTGATAAGAAACAATTTAGTGAGGTTGTAGGTGTTGTGGCTTTTGAAGATGTGAGCTTCACCTACCCGCAGAGTTCACATCTGGCAATTAGGGATCTAGATTTAAAGGCAAAGCCAGGGGAGATGATCGCCCTGGTGGGTCCATCTGGCTCTGGGAAATCGACGCTGATCAATCTGATCATTGGATTCCTTCGTCCACAATCAGGACGTATTTATGTCGATGGCAAGGAGGTCTCTGAGTATGACCTGCGCTCCTTTAGAAAATTTATCTCGGTAGTTCCGCAAGAGTCAGTTCTCTTCGAGGGTACGGTTCGAGAGAACGTTACTTACGGTTTAGCTTCTGTCTCGGATCAGCAAATGGAGGATGCTTTGCGAGCAGCCAATGCTTGGGAGTTTGTGCAGGACCTTCCCGACGGGGCCCAAACCTTGGTGGGGGAGCGGGGTGCCCGAATTTCGGGAGGGCAGAAACAACGCCTTGCAATTGCTCGCGCACTCATTCGTAACCCTAGAATTCTGATCTTGGATGAAGCAACCTCAGCTCTTGACTCTCAATCCGAGAAGGAGATTCAATCTGCTTTAGAGTCTTTGATGGCCAATCGGACCACCTTCGTTGTCGCGCATAGATTGTCGACGGTGCAGAAGGCAGACCGGATATTGGTCTTGGACAAGGGACTTTTAGTCGAGAGCGGTCGACATACGGAGCTCGCCCATGCGGGCGGGCTCTACCAAAGACTTTACGATGCGCAAGTGTTTATCGGAGAAGGAGAGAACTAATGCTACTGGGGCAATCACGACATGAGTTAGAACAATACTTACCGCCGCTCACTAAAAAGGAGGATTTTGAGACCTTCTGGATAAACACCTTGGCAGAGAATATCCAAGAGTATCCAGAGGCGATTTTGACCAAGATCGATTCTTCGATAACTGAAATCGATATTTTTGATTTAACAATCCCGGGTTTCAACAATGATCTGATCAAGGGTTGGTTTCTGACGCCGAAGAACCTAAAAGAGAATCGACCAGTGATCGTTGTCTTTGAAGGATACGGGGGAGGCCGCGGCAACTTTAATGAGTGGCTTTTCTGGGCCAACTGCGGTTACCCAACGGTTGTTATGGACACTCGGGGTCAGGGCGGTGGCCATCGCAGAGGTGACACTCCCGACGGACTTTATCCACGCAGCTCCTCTTCGGCAGGATTTATGACGATGGGAATCGATGCTAAGGAGCACTATTACTACCGTAGGGTTTTTTCGGATGCTGTTGCTTTTGTGCGGGCGGCAAAATCTCTTCCCCACGTTGATGCCACTCGGATAATTACAACGGGAGGAAGTCAAGGTGGGGGAATTGCTCTTGCCGCCGCTTCACTAGCTCCGGAAGTATTTGCAACGATGCCAGATGTGCCGTTCTTGTGTCACATGCATCGTGCAATTGAAATTACAGATGCCTACCCGTACCAGGAGATCGTGAATTACTGCAGAATTCACCGTACTGATTCCGATCAAGCTCTTGAAACGCTTACCTACTTTGATTGCATGAATCTTGTGACAATGGCTAAGGCCCATGCGCTAGTCAGCATTGGCATGCACGACCCAATCTGCCCGCCCGACACTGTCTTCGCGATGCGAAACCACTACGCCGGACCGATCGATACCCAAGTTTGGGAGTTCAACATGCACGAGGGTGGATCGAGCGACCAGAATTTATTGCAGGCCAAGTGGCTTAAGGCCCTACTTACAAAAGCGGAAAGCTAATGGCTTCTAATGGATCATATGCTTTGCAGGTGATTTCAGTTTCCCGCGCTTTAGGAGCGCGGGCGCTGATGCGCCAGGTGGTCGAGGTTGGTATCTAAATTTGTAGCGGATTAGGCCGATTATTTGCCCTCCCTAAAATGGGGTAATCTACGCAGGCTGCTTCACAGATAACCCTGGCGGGTTGCCCGAGCGGCCAATGGGAGGGGACTGTAAATCCCCCGGCTCTGCCTTCGAAGGTTCAAATCCTTCACCCGCCACCATCAAAATGCGCTCTCAGGGAGAGCCGATAGACTTCAGATCACCCCAGAATTGCAATTAATTCATGATCCCGATAAAAATTTTTCCTACTAGTTAATTAAGGTAGCCATGAAGGTCTTAGGCCGTTTCGCATTTCGCAATAAGTTTTATGTCATTGGTTTTTGGCTTTTAGCGGTTATCGGCATCACGGTGATCTCGCAATCGGTCGGTTCAGCCTTCAGCGACTCATTCTCGCTGCCAGGAACTGAGTCCTCCAAGGCACTGACCTTGTTGGGAAAGGCATTTCCGCGTCAGGCGGGAGACACCGAAACAATCGTCTTCCATGTTAAGTCTGGAACCGTGAATGATCCTTCCGTCAAGAGTGCGATTGAAGCGCTCTTTGTAAAGGTTGCGAATATACCGACCGTCGGGACAGTTAAGTCTCCGTATGACCCGCTCAACGCGCTACAGATCAGTAAAGATCAGCAAACCGCATACGCTCCAGTTGTTTACACCGTGCGAGAGCACCAGATCAAAACTAAGAATGTGCAATCGTTAGTAGATCTGGGCAAGGCAGCTAGAACAGGCAATCTCGAAGTTGAGTTTGGTGGTCAAGCGGTTGGTCAGCTCAATGCTGCAAAGGGCAGCCCCGGGGAGATTATTGGAATTATCGCCGCCGGCATCATCCTCTTCATTTCATTTGGCTCTCTCTTTGCGATGTTGCTACCCCTTGGCGTTGCACTCATCTCCTTGGTTTCCGCAACCGGGATCGTTACGCTCTTAACTCACGCGATTGGTATTGCGAGTTTTGCACCAATTCTCGGGTCGCTCATCGGACTCGGGGTAGGGATCGATTACGCGTTATTTATTGTTTCGCGCTATCGTCGAGAGATCTCGCGCGGCGTAGATCCGGAGGATGCCGCTGCAACATCAATTGATACTTCGGGTCGGGCAGTTCTCTTTGCTGGAGCCACCGTTTGTATTGCGCTGCTTGGGCTCTTTGTCCTACGCCTCTCGTTCCTCAACGGTGTGGCGGTCGCGGCGACCACAACAGTCTTGGTAACAATGATTGCCTCATTGACCCTTCTTCCTGCCCTCTTGGGAGTTATGAAGCGACGCGTTCACTCCAAGCGCTCACGCAAGAGTATTGATTCCGGTAACACCCAGGATCATGAGCAGAGCTCATGGGCAAAGTGGTCACGCACCATCGCGAAGGCGCCAAAGTTACTCTCCGTTGGGGCAATTGCCATCATCCTCATCTTGTCGATTCCATTCTTCTCGCTACACCTCGGCTCTTCGGATCAAGGGAACAATCCAAAGGGAACGACCACTCGCTCCGCTTACGACTTGCTCGCAAAAGGTTTTGGTCCAGGTACTAATGGACCCCTGCAGATAATCGCAGAGGTTAAATCCGCTCTCGATACCCAGGCCCTGAAAACCGTCGCGGCTGTACTGGCTTCTACCCCTGGTGTTGTGGCAGTCAGTCCGGTGATTTCATCTGCGGATGGAACCGTCGCTTTGCTCCAAGTGATTCCAAGTACTGGGCCGCAGGATGTTAAAACTAGTAATCTGATTAAGTCCTTGCGGACAACTGTGATTCCTAAGGCTCTTGCAGGAAGCACGACCGCTATTTATGTTGGCGGAACAACCGCGATCTTTGATGACTTTGCCAGCGTAATTGCCGGCAAACTCCCCCTCTTCATCGGCGTCATCATTCTCCTCGGTTGTCTCTTACTCTTGCTGGCTTTCCGCAGCCTCGTGATTCCACTAACTGCAGGTGTCATGAACCTCTTTGCGGCGGGGGCATCCTTCGGCATTGTGGTTGCGATGTTCCAATGGGGTTGGGGTCAGAAGTTGCTCAACATCGGCTCAGGGCCAGTGGAAGCTTTCTTACCAGTGATCATGCTCGCGATCCTCTTTGGACTATCGATGGATTACCAAGTCTTCCTAGTAAGCCGTATGCACGAAGAGTGGTTGCATAGTAAAGAAAATGGTAAAGCCGTCACTGTCGGTCAGACCGAGACGGGTCGAATCATTACCTCCGCCGCCCTCATCATGATCACCGTCTTCGCCTCCTTTGTTTTTGGTGGCGAGAAAGTCATCAAGGAGTTTGGTGTGGGTCTAGCCTCAGCAGTCTTTATTGATGCCTTTGTTCTTCGTACCGTCTTGGTTCCTGCCTTAATGCACCTTTTTGGTGCTAGTAATTGGTGGCTTCCACGTTGGCTCGATAAGCGCCTTCCGCATCTCTCCGTCGAGGCTGCTGAGGTCGAGGACCTGGTTTAAAGGCTTGCTCCACCCCCCGTTAAACTTCAGGGCGGGGGAATGTAGGAATAGTTCACACAATATATTTGTTTGCCACCGTAATTAGTAGGTAGTTATTGAGTAGATTTGCGGACAATTACGGCGGAGGTATAGCAATGAAGCACGAAGAGGTATCTGCAATTAAGCCTGATGGCTCTCTCTATCCCTTCCAGGTCAATGATGCCCAATTACGCGATGAGCTCGATCCGCTCTCGTACATGGTGCTGCGCCAAGCCGGCACCGAGGCTGCGTTTAGCGGGGACTACACAGATACCGAGACAGAGGGTGTCTACTCCTGCAAAGTCTGCTCCCAAGAGCTCTTCCGGAGTGAGACCAAATTTCACTCTGGCTGCGGCTGGCCCTCTTTCTATGCTCCTACCGAAGGCGATGCTGTGACGCTCATTGAAGATACCTCCTTTGGAATGCGTCGCGTCGAAGCGCGTTGTGGCAACTGTGGTTCACACCTCGGCCATGTATTTAAGGGCGAGGGCTATAACGTTCCTACAGATGAGCGTTGGTGCATTAACTCAGTCTCACTCAAGTTAGAGCCCAAGAAGTAATCCAAAGTATCTCGAGAATAGGGCGATCCAATAGTGGAGCAGAAACTAAAGGTAATCGGCGCCTCTTGGTGTCCAGATTGCAAGCGCGCCAAGACATTTTTGGGTCAACACCGCATCGAGTTCGATTGGGTTGATATGGAGTCCGACCCAACAGCGCAGGCCGAGGTCGAGCGCATCAACGATGGAAAGCGCATTATTCCAACCATCATTTTTCCCGACGGTTCAATCTTGACTGAACCATCCAATGATGAACTCGCGGAGAAGTTGGGAATTGTTCGCGAGGCAACGATGGCTGCTTACGACCTCGTTATTGCAGGGGGTGGACCAACGGCGCTCACGACAGCGATTTATGCGGCGCGCGAAAACCTAAAGGTTCTGATCGTTGAAAAATCTGCCGTCGGGGGACAAGCCGGCGTAACCGAACGCTTCGACAACTACCCAGGCTTTCCTGATGGTATCGGTGGCGCAGAGCTCGCCGGCCGCTTTGAGCAACAGGCAAAGAAATATGGCGTGGAGATTCTGCAAGCTGTTGGAGTCGACTCCTTTAAAGAGGTAGATAACTCTGCTGGATATGCCGGTTTGGATATCACGCTCTCTACTGGCGGCACAGTTGAAGGTCTCGTCCTTCTAGTTGCCACCGGATCTACCTATCGTAGAACTGGCGCAGAGGGTGAAGCCGATCTCATCGGAGCAGGAATTCATTTCTGTGCAACCTGTGATGGTCCTTTTTACAAGGGTGCAGCGGAAGTACTTGTCCTTGGGGGAGGCAACTCTGGCCTTGAGGAGGGACTCTTCCTCACGCAATTTGCAGAGCACGTAACGGTGATCGAACGCGGTTCGGAGTTACGCGGATCAAAGCTTTTGCAAGAGAAGGTTTACAACCACCCCAAGATGACGGTGAAGCTCAACGAGGCTGTTCAATCATTTATCGCTAATGCGAGTGGACAACTTGAGGCTGTTCAACTCGAGAACCTCACGACTAATGAGTGGACGACCCACGCGGCTAACGGCGCCTTCGTCTTTATCGGACTCGATCCAAATACCGAGTGGCTCAATGGATCAGTCGCTCTCGATGAGCGGAAATTTGTTACCACCGATCAAATGTTTAACACTTCTGCTCGCGGCGTATTTGCTGCAGGAGATGTGCGTGGTGGCTCCACCAAACAGTTAGCCTCCGCCGTTGGTGAAGGTGCCGCTGCAGCAATTCAAATCCGCTATTTCTTGGATAAGTTAGAGAAGTAATAAGTTCTAGAAACGATCTAGATGCATTACTTTTGTCCAAGCCGCAACGAAGTCGTGCGCAAACTTCTCTTTAGCATCGAAGCTTGCATAGACCTCGGCAAGTGCGCGAAGCACAGAGTTTGATCCAAAAATCAAATCTGCGCGGGTGGCGGTCCAAAGAATCGCTCCAGTCTTTCTGTCGCGACCTTCAAATGTCTCTGCAGAATCCGAAATGGCGTTCCAAGCGATTTCGATGTCAAGAACCGTCGTGAAGAAATCGTTACTCAAAGTGCCGGGGCTCTGTGTGAAGAGACCCTGCTTTGAAGCACCCGCATTTGCACCCAGCACCCGCAGACCCCCGACTAGGACTGTCATCTCCGGAGCGGTCAAGGTGAGAAGCGCGGCCTTATCTACCAAGTAGAACTCCGCTGGATGCGGCCCCGAACTCTGAGAATAGTTACGGAACCCATCAACGGTTGGCTCAAGAACGGCAAATGAATCAATATCGGTCTGCTCTTGGGTGGCATCAGTGCGACCGGGAGTGAAAGGAACTTCGATCGGGGTGCCGGCGGCCTTTGCCGCCGCTTCGATGGCAACTCCACCCGCCAAGACGATGAGGTCTGCCAGTGAGACCTTTTTATTACTTGATTTTGCGTTGAACTCCCCTTGAATGCTCTCCAAGGTGCGCAGAGTGCTTGCTAAATCTTCTGGATCATTGACCGCCCAACTGCGTTGTGGCTCCAAACGGATGCGTGCACCATTTGCACCACCACGCTTATCTGTCCCGCGGAAGGTAGATGCAGATGCCCAGGCAGTTTTTACCAGTTGGCTAATTGATAAGCCTGAACTAAGAATGGCTCCTTTAAGCTGGTTTATTTCACCTGCGGTGATCGACTCATGCGTGAGGGCAGGAAGTGGATCTTGCCAAATCAATTGTTCCGAAGGAACAAGCTCTCCGAGGTATCGCGCGATTGGGCCCATGTCGCGATGGGTGAGTTTGTACCAAGCTCGCGCAAAGGCATCGGCAAGTTGATCTGGATTTGCCAAGAAGCGACGCGAGATCACTTCATATGACGGATCAAAACGTAGTGCGAGATCGCTGGTCAGCATGACGGGAGGATGCTTAACTCCTGGCTTGTGAGCATCGGGAACTGCATCAGTTGCCGCGCCATCTGCAGGAATCCACTGCGTTGCTCCAGCAGGGCTCTTTGTTTGTACCCACTCATGTGCAAAGAGAAGTTCGAAGTACGAGTTATCCCATGTTGTTGGAGTCGGCGTCCATGCGCCTTCCAGGCCACTGGAGATAGTGTCTCCACCGTTTCCTGTTCCGAAAGAGTTTTTCCAACCCAAGCCCATCTCTTCAATGGGGGCCGCCTCTGGTTCTGCTCCTACATATTTGCTTGGATCTGCTGCTCCATGCGTTTTGCCAAAGGTATGTCCACCAGCGATAAGCGCTACGGTCTCTTCATCGTTCATCGCCATGCGGGCAAAAGTCTCCCGAATATCGCGAGCAGAGAGCAGCGGATCGGGATTCCCGTTGGGACCTTCAGGGTTTACGTAGATAAGTCCCATTTGAACCGCGGCGAGAGGATTTTCTAGATCGCGATCCCCGCTGTAACGGTTATCTGCCAACCACTCCTGCTCTTTACCCCAATAGGTTTCATCAGGCTCCCAGACATCCGCGCGGCCGCCGCCAAAACCGAAGGTCTTAAAACCCATCGACTCGAGGGCGACATTACCAGTGAGGATTAATAGGTCAGCCCATGAGATCTGCTTGCCGTACTTCTGCTTGATGGGCCAGAGCAGGCGACGCGCCTTATCTAAATTAACGTTGTCGGGCCAACTATTCAGAGGTGCGAAGCGTTGCAAACCTGAGCCACCACCTCCGCGCCCGTCATAAGTGCGGTAAGTGCCCGCGCTATGCCAGGCCATTCGAATGAAAAACGGACCGTAGTGTCCATAATCCGCTGGCCACCAATCTTGCGAATCCGTCATGAGAGCGTGCAGCTCCTTCTGCAAGGCGATCAGATCTAACTTCTTAAACTCGATTGCGTAATCAAAATCTTTCCCCATCGGATCCGCCTGAAGAGAGTTGTACTGCAGAACTTTGAGGTTTA
>JANXZW010000002.1 GCA_025355305.1 Actinomycetes bacterium
CCTGACTGCCACTTCACGACAACTGCGCAGGCAACTAGTTCGGCGGCTTCATTTCGAATCCCACCCCAAAAAACTTCCTCAGAATCTCCCGGTGAGACCGAAGAGTCTGGTGCATGTTCTGCAATCAAAGCCTTTATCTCCACCGCATCAGATTCTTCAGATAAAAGGTCGATGGGTGAATAAGCGCCTTCAGTCTCCATCTCCCAGAATTGAAAACCACCGCCTTGTACCTGGAAAGTATGGCGATCTATCGCAGTATTAGAGGCGAAATTTGTGCAACGCGGGTCAAGATAGGCGCCTAGCCCGTAAAGCTGGCCATAGAAGGTTTCACCTTTTACGATAAATGAAAATTTGCCATCGTTTTTGTAAGCCGCAATAAAATTTTCGGAGCTGAGGTAGTACTTAGCGGCATTTGTCTCTCGCAAAATATCCACCGCCCATTGTTGAGCGGTAGCTAAGTCAGAAGTTTGCTCCAACATCAATTATTAAATTCGGCGGCCACTAACTCTGCAATCTGAGCGGTGTTGAGTGCTGCACCTTTGCGTAGGTTATCTCCGCACATGAAGAGATCCAGGGCATGATCATCGTCGAATGAACGGCGTACTCGACCAACCCAGGTTGGATCGGTGTTGACAACATCTGCCGGAGTTGGCCAGATACCGTTCTCTGGATCGTCTAGGAGTTCAATCCCTGGGGAGTTCTTCAACAAATTCTGTGCTCCTTCGCGAGTGACCTCTGTATCAAATACAGCATGCACGGCGAGTGAGTGTGTTGTGATAACAGGTACACGAACACAGGTGACGGCCACCTTGAGATTTGGAAGCCCTAAAATTTTGCGAGACTCAAAGCGAACCTTGGTCTCCTCTGAGGAATACCCATCGGCCTTCAATGAACCAGCCCACGGAATTACGTTGAGAGCTAAGGGCGCTGGAAATGCACCGAACTCCTTGATAACTGTGCGCAGATCGCCAGGCTGTTCACCAAGGTGAGTTCCAGCGACCGCCGCTATCTGAGAGCGCAAGGTTTCGGGACCAGTAACACCCATGCCAGAGACAGCCTGGTATGAGGATACGAAGATCTCCTTCAAGCCGTATTCCTTGTGGAGCGCACCCATAGCAACAATCATGGTCATGGTGGTGCAGTTTGGATTAGAGATGATGCCCTTTGGACGATCTTTGATCGCTTCAGGGTTGATCTCTACCACGACCAAAGGAACCTGGTCATCCATGCGGAAGAAGGTGGAGTTATCGACAACTATCGCGCCGCGCGAAACAGCGATCGGTGCCCACTCACCTGCGATCTCATCCGGGGTGTCAAACATCGCAATATCAATTCCATCAAAGGCCTCTGGTGAGATGGCAACAACTTCAACCTCTTCACCGCGAACGACTAACTTCTTGCCTGCGCTGCGCGCTGATGCGATTAGACGGATCTCGCCATAAACATCAGGGCGCTGGCTCAAAATGTCGAGCATGACGGTGCCAACAGCGCCGGTTGCTCCGACTACCGCAAGTGATGGCTTCTTACTCATCGTCCGCTTCCTCCATATATAACTGCCTCGTCGGTGGAATCCAAATCAAAAGCGGTGTGCGCCGCCTTGACGCCAATCTCAAGATCAGTGTCACGAACAATTACTGATATCCGAATTTCTGAGGTTGAAATCATCTCGATATTCAGTCCAGCATCTGCAAGACATGCGAAGAAGGTCGCTGTCACTCCGGGGTGCGAACGCATACCTGCACCTACAAGCGAGAGCTTGCCAACTTGATCGTCATATTGCAGGGAGGCAAATCCAATTTCTCCTTGTATTTCCTTGAGGAGCGCCGTTGCCTCTGCGCCATCGCTCTTTGGCAGGGTGAAGGAGATATCAGTGAGGCCAGTGGCGGCGGCAGAAACATTCTGCACAATCATGTCGATGTTGATCGCAGCGTCGGCGATCGCTTGGAAGATGCGCGCCGCAACACCGGTGCGATCTGGAACTCCGACGATGGTTATCTTTGCCTCGCTCTTATCGTGGGCGATTCCACTAATGATTGCCTGTTCCATATCTTCTGCTCCTTCGGGATGATCCTGCACGATCCAGGTGCCTTCTAAATTTGAAAATGACGAACGTACATGAATTGGTAGGTTGTAGCGACGAGCGTATTCAACACAACGCAGATGTAGAACCTTTGCGCCGCTTGCTGCAAGTTCGAGCATCTCGTCATAGGTGACGGTGTTGAGTTTGCGAGCGGAGGGAACTACACGCGGATCTGCGGAATAGACACCATCAACATCGGTATAGATCTCGCAGACATCCGCCTCGAGAGCTGCAGCGAGCGCAACTGCAGTGGTATCTGAACCGCCGCGTCCAAGCGTTGTTACATCATTGGTATCTTGCGAGACGCCTTGAAAGCCGGCGACGATTGCAATATGACCGCCCTCAAGAGCCTCACGGATTCGCCCTGGGGCAACATCGATGATGCGCGCCTTACCGTGTGTGGAATCGGTGATCACACCCGCCTGCGAGCCGGTAAATGACATCGCCTCGTGGCCCAAATTTCCGATCGCCATTGCGAGTAGCGCCATGGAGATTCGCTCCCCTGCGGTCAAAAGCATGTCGAGTTCACGACCAGTGGGCATCGGAGTCACTTGGTTGGCGAGGTCGATCAACTCATCAGTTGTATCTCCCATTGCGGAAACGACTACAACGACCTGATGGCCAGCCTTCTTAGTGGCAACGATGCGACCGGCGACGCGCTTTAGACCCTCGGCGTCAGCGACAGAGGAGCCACCATATTTTTGGACAATGAGACCCATGGCAGAACTTTGACATGGCAAGATGAATTTTCTAGAGGTGTCTTACATTTTGAGACGCGAGACCGTCCCATATATTGGGATTTACCTACTCGACTGTTCTTCTTCCCTCAAATGCCCGCCCCAGGGTCACCTCATCGGCATATTCCAGGTCGCCCCCGACAGGTAGGCCAGAAGCGAGCCTGCTGACCTTGATCCCCAGCGGCTTAATCTGGCGAATTAGGTAGGAGGCGGTGGCCTCTCCCTCTAGGTTGGGATCGGTCGCAATGATCAACTCTTGGATATTTGTATCGGCCAACCGCACCATCAGCTCGCGGATGCGTAGATTCTCGGGGCCAATGCCATCAATCGGCGAGATTGCGCCGCCAAGAACGTGATACTTCCCGCGAAATTCCCGAGTCTTCTCGATCGCCATCACATCTTTACTCTCCTCAACAACACAGATGAGTGAGTTATCACGACGCGGGTCGCGACAGATGCGACAGAGGTCTTCCTCTGAGATATTGCCGCATTCAATACAGAACTTGACCCGCTCTTTTACGGTACGGAGGACGTCAACGAGTCGTGTGACATCTACTCGCTCCGATTGAATGATGTGGAAGGCAATACGTTGTGCTGATTTAGGCCCGATGCCAGGCAATCGTCCCAGCTCATCGATTAAATCTTGGATGGCTCCTTCGTACATCAACGCTCGAACTCCCGAATGACTTGGGCGCCAAGTTCTCGGGCAAGGAGTGCGGTACCAGAGAGTTGATCGTCATCACTTGGCTCTTCAGTGGTGCGTTCGTATTGCGGTGCATTAATCGAAGGGTCAACAACGACTTCGACCTTTCGAACTAAACCAGTGACATCTTGCAGCGCTGCGGCGAGGATCTCATCGCTGCCACTTCTCACAAATGAATCGCGGGCACCGGCATTAACAATTGCAATGGTGATGGTTTTGTCATCTACCGCAAGAACTTGAGCGCTTGCCGAGAGCAATGACCAGGTGAGGCGACGGCGTTTCTTAACATTTTCGATGACGTCGGGCCACAGCCGACGCAGCGCAGAGATATCAACTGGGCCGACTGGTTGGTTGACTGAGGGTTCGGCAGCGGCTGCACGAATCGGCTTCTTAGCCTCAGGCGTCGTGGCTGCTTGAATAACTTCCACCTTCGCTACTGCAGCTACTGCAGTGGGCCCAGCATCAGTCACGAGATTTACCCCGCGTTCCAATCGTTCCACGCGCGCCAGGAGAGCCGCATCATCGCCCGTTGGCAACAGGATTCGACCACAGATGAGTTCAAGGATCAAGCGGGGCGCGGTTGCGCCGCGCATCTCGGTCAACCCCAGCGAGGTGATATCCGCGGCGCGAATGAGCGTTGCCGCTCCAATCAAGTTAGTTTGGGTGCGCATCCGATCCAACTGATCTTCGGGGAAATCTCGCAAGATATGCGATGCACTCTCTTTAACCGCGCCGACGATGATCAGATCGCGCAAGCGTTCAAGAAAATCTTGGGTAAACCGGCGCGGATCTAGCCCCGACTCAATGACCTTATCGATTGTATTAAAGAGTGATGTGCTGTCACGGGCGGTGAGCGCATCTATCACCTCATCTAATAGCGCGCCATCGGTGAATCCAAGTAGTTGTACCGCGATCTCGTATGTCACGCCATCGCTACCCGCGCCCGCTAGAAGTTGACCTAGGACGGAGAGCGCATCGCGAACGGATCCACCACTCGACCTCACGACAAGTGGAATCACACCTTTAGCAACTTTGATGCCCTCAAGGTCACTGAGCTTCTCTAAGTGGGCCGCGAGAATTCCAGGAGGCACCAGGCGAAATGGGTAATGATGAGTACGCGAGCGAATCGTAGAAATTAACTTGTCGGGCTCGGTGGTTGCAAAGATAAAGATGACGTGTGGAGGTGGCTCTTCGACAACTTTGAGTAGTGCGTTGGCAGCCCCCGGACCCAATTGGTGAGCCTCATCAATAATGTAAATCTTGTAACGCGATTGCACAGGGGCGAAGAAGGCCTTATCACGCAGGTCGCGTGCATCATCCACCAATCCGTGAGTTGCTGCGTCCAGCTCCATGACATCGATCGAACCGGGCCCATTTGCGACAAGGTCGGTGCATGATTGGCAAACTTCACATGGGGTTGGGGTAGGTCCCTTTTCGCAGTTAAGTGAGCGCGCCATGATGCGGGCGCTGGAGGTCTTGCCACAGCCACGGGGTCCGCTAAATAGATAGGCGTGGTGTATCGCCCCAGATGCCAGAGCGTTGGTGAGTGGGATGGTTACATGTTCCTGCCCGATAACCGCAGCAAAGGTTGAGGGACGGTACTTTCTATATAGAGCGAGAGACACCATTCTCCTTTTTTAACTTCTTTAACTCACATTCAATGAGAGGATCCTCCGCGCACCCGCCAGAGCGCGCCTACCCTTGCTACCTTCCGGTCCTGGGGGAGTTCAGCACGGTAACGCCGCACGGAGGATCTATGGAGCATCATAGTTTCCAGAGCCGATAGGCTACGACCCACGGGCCGATAGGCCTAGTACTGGAGAATTCGCATAGCGGCCGAGTGCGCACGCTTGGAAAGCGTGTAAAGGGCAACCTTTCGAGGGTTCAAATCCCTCATTCTCCGCCAGGCTTTACTACCTTTTCACCCTAAAATACTTCTCTCTACCCGATTTATTAATCTGGTGGCCACTGCACTGAAGAAGAAGGTAACCGTGCCAAAAGCTTGGATAGATGACGCGACCGCGCCAATGGTCTTGCAAGATCATGCCCACCTCAAGGATCCGCTCTCGTACAAAATCAAGAAAGCCTTTTTAGGTAAGCCTCTCAATCGCCACAACCTTTCGCACCAGCGGCTCAGCAAAATCTTTGCCCTCGGAATCCTCTCCTCTGATTGCATCTCTTCGGCAGCGTATGGAACCGAGAATATCCTCATTTATTTACTGCCAGCTTTTGGGTTGGCCGGTTACAACGTCTTGATGCCGATGACCTTGGTTGTGCTCACTGTTTTATTTATTGTGACCCTTTCATATCGCGAAGTTGTGATGGCATATACCCATACTGGTGGCTCATACGTTGTCGCACGTGACAACTTTGGACCCGTCGTCGCACAGGTTGCAGCCGTGGCTCTCATGCTGGATTACATCGTTACAGTCGCCGTTCAGGGTGCCGCCGGAACAGCAGCGCTCGCTTCGGCATTCCCCGCAATCTCATCAAACAACATACAAGAGTTAATCACGCTCGGAGTGATCGGGATATTGTGTTATGGAAATTTGAAAGGTGTTAAAGAGGCAGGTCGTTTATTTGCCGCACCTACATATCTCTTTGTTCTTGCCGTTTTATCAATTATCGTTGTTGGAACCTGGCGCGAATTTCACCACACCCTGCACCATGCGGTGATCGGAGCCGGAAGCGTTGGTTACGGTCACTCGCAGCAACTAATAACCTTTGCCTCAATTTTTATATTGCTTAAAGCCTTTGCAAACGGTGGATCTTCACTAACGGGCCTTGAGGCAATATCAAACGGGGTCTCGCTCTTTAAATCACCTGAGGGAAATAATGCCCGTCGTACAACGGTAATTATGGCCACCATATTGGGGTGCATGGTTCTTGGAATTTCATTCTTTGCGAAAGCCACGCACGCGATGCCATATACCAGCGGTACTCCAACGGTAGTTTCTCAGATTGCCGAGATTGTCTTTGGGCACGGCACCTTAGGTCATATTTTCTACCTCTTCGTGCAGTTCTCCACGATGTTAATCCTCTATACCGGTGCAAATACTCCATTTAGTGGCTTCCCATTTTTAATGAGCTTCGTCGCCGAAGATGGATTCTTACCACGTCAGCTCACAAAGCGGGGACACCGTCTGGTTTTTTCTAACGGCATCATATTCTTAACGATTACATCTGCCACATTAATTTTTATTGTTGGATCAAACGTTTCAAAGCTCATCGCATTTTACGCGATCGGTGTCTTTACTGGCTTCACCATGGCCGGCTTCGGAATGGCTAAGCGAAATTATAGGAGACGCGAAAACGGCTGGCGGATTCGCTTCATTATTAATTTTCTTTCAGGGACGGTCTCCTTTGCAGTCGTGATCATCTTCGCAGTAGTGAAGTTCTCCGAGGGAGCTTGGCTTATCGTTCTCATCTTCCCGATTGCTACGATCGGTCTGATTCGTCTCAATCGCCAATACCGCAAAGAGCAAGAGGCGCTGCGAATTGATCAGGTCTCCTCTCGCGCGACGAGCATCTCGCGCCACGATGTAACTGTTTTAGTCGATTCTGTAGATATTGCTACGGTGGGAGCAGTTCGTTATGCCCGCTCGTTGAATCCGCATGCCCTAGACGCGGTTCACTTTGTCATCGATGATCAACGCGCGGAACAGATCAAAGAAGCTTGGAAGAACAATCCAGCGCTTGCTGACGTTTCGATTGAATTTATCGATTGTCCAGATCGACGGCTTGCAAACGCTACCGTTGATTATGCGATCCGCATGACGCAAGCTGCCGATGTTGAACTGACCTTGTTACTGCCCAGACGTTCCTACTCAGGACTTTTGGGACGCCTACTTCACGATCGAACCGCAGAAGCAATCTCGGCACCTATCTCGCAATTGCCTCGAGTGGTCGCAACAATCGTCCCCTTCGACGTTGAGAAGATTATTTCGGGTCGTCCTATTTATGCTCATGAAGAGCACTCCACGGATGTTGTAGATCCAGTAGAGCGCCCTCAGGTGCGACGCCTTGAAGACGAACCAATATTGTCTGAAGAGGTCAGCCACTACGCTGAAGCTATCCACCCAATTGCTTCTGCTCATTGGCGACATCGTGCACATGTCACCGGCAGTGTGACGAGTATTCGCAGCGCACCGACGAACGCCTCACCTCACGTTGATATAGAAATCTGGGACAAGACTGGTGGAATCACGTTGCAGTTCATCGGGCGACGCGAAATCACCGGCTTAGAAGTTGGTTCAACGATTTGTGCTGAAGGAATGGTTGGAGAGACCGACGGAAACTTGGTGATTCTCAACCCATCGTATGAAATTATTCTCAATCAATCACAGCACTAATAAATAAATAAAGATGGCGGTGGCGGTGGGATTTGAACCCACGGTTGGTTACCCAACACACGCTTTCGAGACGTGCTCTTTAGGCCACTCAGACACGCCACCAGAGGCGACGATACGCCTTAACGCTTCGCTTTAAAAAATTCTCGCAAGATCTGGCTGCATTCCTCTTCTAGCACACCCGAGAAGACTGCAACTTGGTAAGGATTTCTCGGATCGCGCAAGATATCCCATACCGATCCCACCGCTCCTGCCTTCTCATCCCAGGCCCCAAAGACAAGGGTTTGAATGCGGGCTTGTGCTATCGCGCCGGCACACATCGCACAGGGTTCTAGCGTTACAACCAATGTGTGGCCATCAAGCCGCCAACTTCCGTTGGCGAGCGCCGCTTCACGGAGCGCAACAATCTCGGCATGGGCCGTCGGATCATTTTCGCGCTCCCGTTGATTATTGCCACGGCCGGAGATGGCTCCCGCTGAATTTAATACCAGAGCACCAACCGGCACATCATCTGTTGCTATAGCTGCAGTAGCGAGTTCTATCGCTCTTCGCATTAGTGTTTGGTAATCAGCCATCAATTGCGGTCGTATAACTCATCAAACTGCTCTCCAAAACCCAAGCGGTGAGCCAATGATGTGATCTGCTCCTCAGGGTACATCTCAAGATCATCGCTAATGACTTCCAACTCCATAGCGCTGACACCAAGGTCAGCAAGGAGGTCGACATCACCTCCAGGTTGGGGATCATCATCATCTTCTGGAAATGGCAGGTCTAAGGCGTCAATAACATCGGCCGCTATCTCGTACTCAACCGCATAGGTGACATCGCTTAACATCATCTGCATTTCGCGACCGATACAAGTTGCAATGAGAAAGAACTCCTCGTCGATTGCAATAAGTGCAAGTGAACCGTTATCGCCCTGCTGCGCCTTCAGTTGGTCCATAATCGATCCCAACTCTCGAGTATTGGAGAGCCGTGAGGCGCGCCACAGCCCTTCTTCACGCCAAGCAATAATGCCGAAGTCATCAACGTTGAACTCCGCCTGGTTGGTCATACCTCTATAGTTCCACCGAATGAGGTACGCGACAAGGTTGAATTACACGGGTAAAGTCAGGTTTGTGAAAGTTCATGTTGCCGAGCATCCCCTAATAACCCACAAAGTCACGGTACTTCGGGATGAATCCACCCCCTCCTCAATTTTCAGGGAGTTAATCGGCGAAATCGTGACCCTCCTCGCTTACGAAGCGACACGGGATGTGAAGACGGTACCTATCACCGTTAAAACTCCGGTGGCGCTGGCGCAGGGTGCGGTGCTAGCGAAGCCTGACGCCGTCGTAATTCCCATCTTGCGCGCTGGTTTAGGCATGCTTGAGGGAATGGTTCGCCTAATGCCTTCCGTTCAAGTTGGTTTCTTGGGAATGGTTCGCGATGAGCACACTCTTCAGGCTAAGACATATGCCAATCGTCTTCCGCAAGATTTGCACAACCATGAGTGCTTCGTTCTCGATCCCATGCTGGCCACCGGAGGCACGCTAATCTCGGCCATCAAGTATTTGATAGAACTGGGAGCTACCGATATCACGATGATCTGCATTCTCTCTTCACCGGAAGGAGTTGCTGCAATTGAGAAGGAGTTTGCCGGGAGCACCGCCAATCTCACCCTCGTCACCGCCGCCTTGGATGAGAAGTTAAATGAAAAGGGCTACATAATTCCTGGGCTCGGCGATGCCGGCGACCGGTTATACGGAGTTGTGTGATGGCGTCGACTAGTCCGGGCTACGCAATAACAATTCGTGTAGATGGACCTCCTTCAGCGCAGCCAGTTGCCGAAATCACCGCAGCTATTACTGCCGCCGGAGCTTCGATCACCGCACTGGATGTCGTTGAATCAAATATCGATCGCGTCACCATTGACGTCTCATGCGACGCACACGACAGCGATCACGCCGAGCGAATTACGGCTGCTATCTCGCAAAATCCGCAGCTCACAGTCCGCAAGGTAAGTGATCGCACATTTCTTCTGCATCTCGGTGGGAAAATTGAAGTCACCTCTAAAGTTCCATTAAAGACCCGCGATGATCTATCTCGCGCCTACACCCCTGGTGTAGCTCGTATCTCGCAGGCGATCGCCGCCGATCCCTCTGACGCTCGTCGGTTGACGATCAAGCGCAATACCGTAGCCGTTGTCACTGATGGTTCCGCTGTCTTGGGGCTGGGAAATATTGGTCCAGCCGCTGCGCTGCCAGTGATGGAGGGTAAAGCCGCACTCTTCAAGCGCTTTGCCGATGTTGATGCCTGGCCAGTCTGTCTAGATACTCAAGATGTCGATGAGATCGTTCGTACCGTTCAAATAATCGCTCCTGTCTATGGCGGAATTAATCTTGAAGATATTTCGGCACCCCGCTGCTTTGAAGTTGAACGACGTTTACGTGAATTATTAGATATTCCGGTTTTCCACGATGACCAACATGGAACGGCGATCGTTGTTCTCGCCGCTATGACCAACGCGCTCAAATTTGTAAAGAAGGATCTTGCTCATAGCAAAATTGTGATGAGCGGTGCAGGAGCGGCGGGTACAGCAGTTGCTCGCTTACTCGTGGCTAGCGGCGCAAAACACATTATTGGCTTTGATAAGGACGGTCTAGTCCACGAGAGCAAAGTTGACGACGATGTCATGCGTAAATGGTTCGTTGACAATTGTAATCCCGGGGCCTTTCGGGGTTCTCTTTCGGAGGCGATGGCAGGAGCTGACATCTTCATTGGAGTCAGTGCGCCGAACGTTCTGACGGAGTCGGATATCGCCTCCATGTCGCCAGGTTCGATCGTCTTTGCGCTGGCCAATCCCGAGCCCGAGATCGATCCTGTCATTGCCCGTAAATACGCGGCTGTCGTTGCAACAGGCCGCAGCGATCACCCCAATCAAATAAATAATGTCTTAGCCTTTCCCGGCATCTTCAGAGGTCTTCTGGATGGACGGATTCATAAGATCACCGACAAGATGCTGGTTGCAGCTGCTACCGCGATCTCAGAGTGCGTAAGTAGTGACCAACTCAATGCAAACTTCATTGTGCCTAGTGTTTTTGATCCACGGGTGGTGCCAGCTGTCGCAGCAGCCGTGCGTGCCGCCGCAAATTAGCTGTACCTAAATTAGCGAAGGAGTTCAAATGCGATATTTCCCTGCGGAATTTTTATGGGGCGCAGCAACTGCCGCCTATCAGGTTGAAGGCGCAGCTAATGAAGATGGTCGCGGCGCATCCATCTGGGATATCTTTTCGCACACCCCGGGGAAGACAGATAATGGTGATAGTGGAGATATCGCCTGCGATATGTACCACCGCTACTCATCTGATATCGGACTGATGCAAGGTCTGGGAATTCAGGGATACCGTCTTTCGATATCTTGGTCACGTCTCTTTCCAAATGGTGATGAAGTGCGCGAAGAGCGTGGCTTTGCATTCTACGACGACCTCATCAACACCCTTATCGCTGCCGGGATTACGCCGTACATCACGCTATATCACTGGGATTTACCGCAGGCACTTGAAGAGAAGGGTGGCTGGCAGAGTCGAGAGACCGTCGCCGCATTTGGGCGGTACGCCGCCGCGGTGGCCGCACACTTTGGTGATCGGGTTAAGCATTTCGCGCCGATTAATGAACCATGGTGTGTGGCTTGGTTGGGTTATGGATTGGGAGTTCACGCCCCGGGAATCTCTGATCGCGCGACGGCATTTAAGGTAGCCCATCACACTGTTATTGCGCACGCCACTGCGGTCAATGCTATGCGCGCTGTGCGCGAGGATTTGAAGATCGGGCCCGTTCTCAACCAAGCAAATTATCCTGCCGATGATCCGAGCGATCCAGTGCAGGCCCACGCATCTCAAATTCTCGATGCGGTCCAAAATCGATGGTGGATGGATGCGATCTTTTACGGTAAGTATCCGCAGATTTTGGTTGACGAATACGGTACTGAATTCCTCGACGTGATCTTGCCGGGTGATATGGAGCTAGCTCAGACCAAGAATGATTGGTTGGGAATCAACTATTACTTTGATACCAGAGTGGGGCCAAGTGACGCCGCAAATCCAGTGCAATTTGATAACTCTGCTTTTCTTGGACTTGCTATTGATTCGACGCCTCGCGGCGAACTAACCGATATGGGATGGCCAATTACCCCTGAGGGTCTAACGAAGATGTTGGTCCGCTGGAGCACTGAATTTGGTAAGCGGTTGCCACAAATATTCATCACTGAAAATGGCGTTGCTTACCCCGATGGACCGGATGAAAATGGCGTTGTCAATGACCTGCGCCGGATCTCCTATCTCGACAAGCATCTCAATGCGATTCTCGATGCCATCGCGCAGGGCGTCAATCTGGGGGGCTATTTCCAGTGGTCCTTGATGGACAATTTCGAGTGGTCTCTCGGCTATCAGAAGCGCTTTGGCATCATCCATGTTGACTATGCCTCACAAAAGCGGACACTTAAAGAGTCGGCGCACTGGTACTCACGAGTGATCGAAAGAAATGGCTTGTAGAGAGATTCGTTATCAAATTGTTATTGATTTTCAACCCTTTTGGCCCCTTCGCAGGCCCCGTGCGCTACTCGGTTAGGGCATGTCCGTCTTACACTAAGCCCACACCGCGGGAGTCAATCTTCATGGGGAGGTTGGACCGCGATATACCCCTTAAGGAATATATATGTCGATTAGCAAAAAAGGTTTGCTCGCTGGCGTAGCCACAGCAACCGTTGCGCTTGTTGCAACATTTGTAGCTCCTGCAGCGTATGCAGGAACTTCATCTGCTGCTTGTGCCAACGTTGGCTCAGGTTATGCAGTTCAAAAAGGCAAAACAGTTGAGGTCTTCACCTCGGTCGTTGGCGATGAACTTACTCGCTACGCAGCAGCTTCTGCTGCCTTCACCGCTTGCACAGGCATCAAGATCAACTGGAACGGCAGCGATCAATTCGAAGCTCAACTCCCAGTTCGCGTAGCTGGCGGCACCGCTCCAGATCTCGCATTAGTTCCACAACCAGGCCTGATCGCTCAGATGGTAGCCACAGGTAAGGCTGTTCCAGCACCAAGCGCTGTTAAGAACAACATCAACCGCTACTGGTCAAAGAGCTGGCGTGGACTGGGTTCCATTAACGGTACCTTCTATGCAGCACCTAACTCAGCAAACTTGAAGTCATTGGTTTGGTATTCACCAAAGCAATTTGCTAAGTATGGATACACAGTTCCAACAACGTGGACAGGTATGTTTGCTCAGTCAGACAAGATGGCCGCAGCTGGTCAAACAGCATGGTGTGGCGGTATCGGTTCCGGTGGAGCTACCGGATGGCCTTCAACTGACTGGCTAGAAGAGGTAGTTGTCCGCGAATCTGGTTCAACTGTCTACAACAACTGGATCTCACACAAGGTGAAGTTCTCAGATGCCCCAATCATTCACGCTATGAACACACTGTGGGGTTGGATGGGTAATTCCAAGTATGTCGGCACGGTTTCAACGATTGCTACAACTTCATTCCAAGATGCAGTCACAGGTATCCCATCAGGTGCTTGCATGCAGCTACAACAGGCTTCATTCATCGCAGCTTCATTGCCTAAGGGTTCTGTCGTCTCACCAACTGGTGATGCATGGGTTTACTATCTCCCAGGTATCAATCCAGCTGTCGCAACACCTGTTGAGGGTGGCGGAGAGTTCTACCTCGCCTTCAACTCAAACAAGGCAACAGTTGAAGTTCAGACCTTCCTCTCCACTCCACAATGGGCTGTCAGCCGCATCAAGGCGGCCGGTTCAAATGGTGGTTGGTTGAGCGCTAACAGCGGTGTACCTGCTGCTACCTACTCCAACCCATTGGATGCTTTGTCAGCTAAGTACCTCTCTGATCCAGCATCTACCTTCGTCTTCGATGCATCTGACGCAATGCCAGCTGCCATCGGAAATGGCGCAGAGTGGACTGGATTTACCGATTGGTTCGCTAACGGCACACCTATTAAAACAGTTGCCGCTCGTATCGATTCAGCATGGCCAGCCGGTAACTAATTAATTAGTTACTCTGATTAACTAAGTAATAGCGGGGACCAAACGGTCCCCGCTATTACTATTTCTTCTAAGACGAGTTAGCCTTGCCACTTGATCCAACAGTTCTATAGATGAAAGAGAGTCTATGTCTACTTTCTGGAGCGATAACCTCCCCAAGCTTGGCCAGATGGTTGCTGCAATCGCAATATTCTTGGCCGTTCTTGCCGTAATTTTCTTTCTGGCAGGTAGAGCGAATGGCAAGAAACAGCGTCCGATCGCCATCATTATCTTCTTAGGACCAGCTTTGGTTCTTCTGCTCTTTGGACTTTTGGGTCCTGCAATCCGTACTTTGATTCTCAGTTTCAAGGGATCTGCGTCGCACAGCTGGGTTGGTTTTGCAAATTATCACTGGCTCTTCACTGATGAGAGCGAACGCATTGTTCTCAGAAACACCTTTTTCTGGATTCTCTTTACTCCCATAGTTACGACAGGGTTGGGTCTGCTACTAGCAGTTCTGCTAGATCGTATGCGCCGCGAATCTGTCGCTAAATCTTTGATATTTATGCCAATGGCGATCTCATTGGTGGGGGCCTCAATCACCTGGTCTTTTGTTTATAAGTACGCAAACTCAAATCAGCCTCAAGTTGGATTGATGTCTTCGCTAGCAAAGCATTTAGGATTTGAACCAACTAACTGGCTACTGACCCAACCCCTCAATACCTTCTTGCTGATGGTCATCTTCGTCTGGTCTCAAACCGGATTTGCGATGGTCATCTTGTCGGCTGCAATTAAGAACGTTCCTACCGACGTTGTCGAAGCCTCTGCACTGGACGGTGCTACTGGGTGGCGCCTCTTCCGCGGGATCACCTTTCCGATGGTGCGCTCCACTTTCATCGTCGTTCTCGCAACTATGGTGGTGACCTCGCTAAAACTCTTCGATATCGTCCGCGCATCAACGGGTGGAAATTTTGGCACTTCAGTTCTCGCCAATGAAATGTATTCAGAAACCTTTATTCGCTATGACGCTGGTCGTGGCGCTGCAATGGCGATCGTGCTCTTCATCTTGGTGATTCCAGTGCTGATTTATAACATTACTAATCTACGTCGGGAGCGTGCTATCTCATGAGCCTCTTAAATCGCAGCAAAGCGCCAAAGCTCGCCGAGCAGAACGCTGGTCGCAAACTCTTCGGAAGTCGTGGGGCAACCATCACCGTCTGGATTATCGCCGTGCTTTGGACGATCCCAACTCTCGGGCTATTCTCGACATCCTTTAGGCCCAAGGCGGATATCTCCGCAAATGGTTGGTGGAATCTCATCACTCACCCACACCTCACACTAGGAAATTATTCGGCAATTTTCAGCACCAGCACCGTCAGTGGAATTCCAAACGGCATCTTGCCTTACGTCATCAACTCATTTGTGATCACGATTCCTGCGGTTATCTTCCCAATCACCATCGCAACCATGGCGGCCTACTGCCTGGCTTGGGTGAAGTTCCGTGGTAGCGATGCGGTGTTTTATGGAATTTTCGCCATGCAGATTGTCCCAATCCAGCTGGCACTTGTCCCACTGCTCAATCTCTTCACCACAGGCGTACACCTTGGCCACTACACGCTCGTGCCTGGGCTCCATATAGCCGGAAAGTTCCTTGGTATCTGGGTGCCTCACACTATGTTCGCACTTCCACTCGCCATCTACCTCTTACATAATTTCATCTCAGCGCTCCCGCGCGATCTTATGGAGGCAGCAAATGTTGATGGTGCGAGCCACTTCGTGGTCTTTCGTCGCATCGTTCTTCCGCTAGCAATTCCAGCGATCGCGGCCTTCACTATATTCCAGTTCATGTGGGTGTGGAACGACCTGCTGGTGGCGCTCACCTTTACCGGTGGCACCGAAGGTATTGATCCACTCAACAATAAGTTGGCGGGACTTGCCGGAACATGGGGGAGTCACTGGGAGTTACTGACCTCCAGCACTTTCGTAACAATTCTGGTGCCGTTGATCGTCTTCTTCTCGCTACAACGTTACTTCGTACGCGGACTCTTAGCTGGTTCTGTTAAATAACTAGCGCTGTAACCAGATAGTTGTGTTGGCGGCGACGATAAGTTGACCGCCAACCAAGGAACTTCCTTCCGCTGATTCCAACAAAATAGCGGTTGCCTGTACTCGGACTGTTGATTGACTATCAGTCGTATTGACGACGACCTCTAAACCCGGCTCGCGAGTAAAGTGCATAACTCCAACGGGAGCATCAAGCCAGGTGAGAACCCCCTCGCCTCCTAAAGCCGGGTGAGAATGGCGCAAAGTCAAACTCTTCTTGTAAAGCGCATAACTACTTTCTGGATCGGCGACTTCGATATCCATTGAGTACTGCGCCCAATCTCTGGGCTGTGGTAACCAGGGAGTCCCACTTCCGTAGCCGTAGTTTGGTTCTGTTGAAATCCACGGCAATGGAACGCGACACTCGTCGCGCCCCTTATCGGTGCCTCCACTGCGAATAAACGCTGGGTCTTGGCGTGCGCTATCTGGGAGCTCTGCACTTGGTAATCCAAGTTCTTCACCTTGGTAGATGTAGACCCCACCAGGTAGCGCATGAATCAACATCGCGAGTGCACGGGCTTTACGCGCCCCGCCAATCCGGGTTACAACGCGGGGGGTGTCGTGATTGTTGAGCACCCAGGTAGCTGGCGCCTTTACATCGACAAGTTCGGCGAGGGTGCGATCAATGCTGGCTCGCATTGCCAGAGCGTCCCATCCCAGCATCATGAAGTTGAAATTAAATACCTGGTGTAGCTCACCCTCTCGGACATAACGCGCGGCGCGACTGGATGGATAAACGAAGGCCTCGGCGACGGTCATACGATCACCTTGGTATTCATTGAGGATGCTGCGCCATTTGCGATAAACCTCATGAACGCCCTCGCGGTCAAAGAAGGGCACGTCGGAGAGGAGTCCGGCACGCTCCTCCTCGCTGATCTCAAGAAAATCAAGGCGCAGTGCATCGATGAGACGCTCAGGATCGCGATGGTCAACGAGGAGATTTTCCTTGACCGCGCCATGAGCTACATCGATTCGAAATCCATCAACGCCTAGGTCGAGCCAGAAGCGCAGCGTCCTCTCAAAGTCAGCAGCGACGTCGGGGTTGTTCCAGTTGAGATCAGGCTGACTTGAATCAAAGAGGTGGAGATACCACTGTCCGTCAGGGGTGCGGGTCCAAGCTGGTCCGCGGAAGATTGAAATCCAATTATTAGGGGGAATCTCACCGCTCTCTCCACGACCATCATAGAAATGAAAGCGGGAGCGAGCGATGGAGTCTTTGGGAGAGTTAAGGGCCTCTTGAAACCAGAGGTGATCGGAAGAGAAATGATTGGGGACGATATCGGCTATGAACTTGATGCCGTGAGAGTGAGCAGCGTCGATCAACTCCTTGGCATCGGTCAAAGTTCCAAAACGCGGATCGACCTGGCGTGGATCAGAGACATCGTAGCCGCCATCTCTATTAGGAGATTTATAGAAAGGGCTCAACCAGATGGCGTCAATCCCCAACTCAGCTAGATACGCAAGCCCTGCGATAACACCTTGCAGATCGCCCTCCCCGTCACCATTGCTATCACGAAAAGAGCGCGGATAGACCTGATAGATGGCGGCATCTCGCCACCAAACAGAGGAGTTCATGATGCAATCTTATCTACGCTATCTACCCTATCTACCGAGGAAACTTATCAATCGAAGGTGATGGAATAAGATCTCTGTATGAGCCTTGTAAAGCGCACCGAACTTAAGATGTTTGATGGGCGCCAGATCTTTTATTACGACAGGCTTCCGCTGGAACGCGACGCCGTCGATTCCAGACCCATTGAACCACGCCCCCTTCCCGGAGAGATGCGACAAGATCTACTAACTGGCGAATGGGTTGCTTTGGCTGCCCACCGCCAAGGACGAGCCTTTCTCCCTCCAAAGGAGTTCTGTCCGCTCTGCCCCACAAAGACCG
>JANXZW010000006.1 GCA_025355305.1 Actinomycetes bacterium
CAACCGTTCCCAGTTGGCGAGAGTGCCCCCAACGGGGTTCGAACCCGTGTTACCGCCGTGAAAGGGCGATGTCCTAGGCCTCTAGACGATGGGGACTAGAAGCGAATGCTAAGGGTATCGGAGAGTAGCCCGCTATCAAAACCAGTCTCAAGAGAGCAAAAACCCCTAAGAACCAAGGGCTCTTAGGGGTTTCTTAGGGCTAGAGAAGTTACTTAATAGACCATTGCGTTGTAACTGTGACGGTTACATCTTGTTGACCAAGATCGATCTGAGCGGGTGGTGCTGCCTGCGAAGCTGCTTTAGCGAAGGTGTTGACCATAGGCACGGGACCAGAATTTTGAACTGACTCATCGATCGTCAAAATCTTGCCGAGCTTGGCTCCTGCCAACGTTGCGTAGCTGGTTGCCTTTGCTTTCGCAATAGATATTGCTTGAGCACGAGCGGTAACTTGAGCAGCGCTCTGATCAAAGACATAAGCATTGACCCCGTTGATCTGCAGGGGATTTCCCACGGCGTTCTGCTCAGCGCTTATGATCGCACCGGCTTTGGCGGCGCTGCGAATGACGACTGAGAAGATTTGTGAAGCCTGGTATGCAGTGATCTTAGAAGTTCCATTAGGGGAGTATGTGTAAGTTGGATTGACGCTCAAAGTTTGAGTTTGGATGTATTTTGCCAGCACCCCTGAAGTAATCAGTGTTTGGCGAAAAGTTTGTGCCGACTTGGTCGTCGCTGCAAGTGCTGCACTGCTAGAACTAGCGCTAGAAGAGATATTGGCATCCAAACGGACCGCATCAGGAACGACCGTTGTGGTGCCGGTGCCGACTACCGTCACATAGCGCTGCACGGTCGATGGATTTTGATGGATAGCAATCGCTAAAACCGAGAGGGTAAGGATTGCAAAGAAGATGCCGCGGAAAATTTTCATACCAAATCATCTCACGCTCTCCTGAGGATTCTCCGAATAATTAATGACAGAATGCTGTTATGAGTTTCTTATCTATCTGCACAACGGAGACGATCAAGAGCGCCGCACTCGCACTTAAGAATCGGCACCTCGTCGCATTTCCCACCGAAACCGTTTACGGACTTGGAGCAGATGCAGAAGACGCCCACGCTGTTGCGCGAATTTATGAAGTAAAAGGACGACCCGCGGATCATCCCTTGATCGTTCATATCGCATCACTCGATGCCATGGGGCAGTGGGCGCAAGATATTTCGGAGTACGCCATTACCCTTGCACGAGATTTCTGGCCCGGACCTATGACGTTGGTACTCAAGCGCTCCGATCTCGCAAAGGATTTCATTACAGGTGGACAAGAGACCGTTGGGCTGCGTGTACCTGCACACCCGATCGCTCTCGCCCTGATCAAGGAATTCAGTGCAGTTGGTGGCAAGGGAGTAGCTGCCCCAAGTGCAAATAGATTTGGTGCGGTCTCCCCGACCACCGCCAAAGCGGTCGAAGAAGAACTTGCACCATATCTATTAGAGAGCGATCTGATCCTCAACGGTGGCCCCTCACTGATCGGACTGGAATCCACCATCATTGACTGTACGGGCCCGGCACCGATGATTTTGAGATTGGGTGCAATCACACCGCTCATGATTGAAGAGTCAACCGGCCTCGTTGCCTTGGAATCTAACCCAAACGCAACCAGAGTTTCGGGATCACTTGACTCCCACTACTCTCCAAAAGCCAAGGTACTGCTCGACGTAATTGCCGAATCGGGCGATGGATTAATCGCACCAGATCAGATCCCAACTCCAAATGGGGTGATTCGTCTTTCAGCTCCAAGCTCCATCGAACAATATGCTCGAGAGTTATACCTCGCGCTTCGAAAAGCTGATCAATTAGGGCTTGGGGTGGTAGTCGTTGTGCAACCAGGAGGAGAGGGTTTGGCTGCGGCAATCCGTGACAGGTTAGGACGCTCGGCCTTTGTCGAATAGTCCATCGGAAATCAACTGATCAATCTCCTGTACAGTACAGCTCTTCGTCCAAGAAAATTCATCAGAGTTCTTGGGGCCCCTAGCTCAGTCGGTAGAGCAACGGACTTTTAATCCGTGGGTCGTCGGTTCGAGCCCGACGGGGCCCACTTCAAGACCCTATCCCTCGAGGTTGGGGAGCACACTCTGGCCAAATTCGGCTCAATCGGGATTGTTTACGCCATAAACCTACATAAGCAGTTAGCTTATGTAGGTTTATGTCTTATTCCCACATAAGACGGTACTCTATGTAGGGATAAAACTTAACCCTACATAACTCTGATCTTTATGTAGATAGGGATAGAGGTTGAACATCGGCCACAGAAACCGGGGTTGTTGAAAGGACGGAATATGGCACATTTTGAGGAGCGAGTGTGGTCCGATGGGGGTTCTGGACGCTCAAGGCGGGACCGTCAACCGTGCAGGTACGAGGTGTATCTGCCAGACCTTATCGCGGACCGACAATTTCGATTTGAAGGATCAGCGGCCGCGGAGGTAGCCGATGCTGAGCGGGCAATCGTGGACTTTAACCGCAAGGCTTCAGCCTTGGCGAGCACTGAGGCGCTTGCTCGAATTCTATTGAGAGCAGAATCTTTAGCATCGTCCAGAATTGAAGGCATGGTCATGGGGGCACGACGGTTACTGAAAGCGGAAGTGGAACGTGAGATCGTTGGTGGACATGTTGACGCATCAGCAATAGAAATTCTTGCCAACATCGAGGCTATGGATTGGGCGATAAGCCAAGTCGGAGAAGGCTCGGAAATCACAATGGAAGCACTTCTCGAAGTGAACAAGATGTTGCTCGCAAAAACAGAACTGAGTCAGAGCGGAGGCAAACTTCGAGAAGTGCAAAATTGGATTGGCGGTAGCAGTTTTAACCCCTGCACTGCTGATTTCGTGCCGCCAAAATGGGAGAGTGTTGCAGAATTAATGTCAGACCTCATTAAATTTTCGAACCAAGATGATTTGCCAGCAGCGGTACAGGCGGCGCTCGCTCATTCCCAATTTGAAACTATCCATCCGTTTGTAGACGGAAACGGGCGAACTGGGCGAGTGCTGATCCAGATGATCTTTAGGCGCAGGGGTTTAAGTCCAAATGTTCTCCCACCTGTCTCACTCATATTAGCTACGCAAGCAAAGGATTATGTCGAAGGTCTTAGAGCCACGCGTTATTCCGGGGATCCCCAATCAGAAGCGGCCATCGAGGGAATTAATCTATGGGTAGGGAGATTTGCTGCCGCATGTACAAGATCAGTAGAAGATGCCTTGAATTTTGAGAGCGAAGCCAAAGCGATAGAGAGCAAATGGCGTAAGGAACTTTCGAAGGTTAGGGCCGGCTCATCCTTGGATAATTTACTAAAAGGACTGGTGGGAATGCCAATCTTGACTGTATCAACTGCGATGAGGTTGACATCCTCGTCCCATCAACAGACAAGTGCAGCGGTGAAAATTTTGGTTGAAGCTAAGATCCTGAGAAGAGTCTCAACAGGAGTACGAAGCGTGACCTATGAAGCTCCTGAAATAATCGAATCCTTTACATCTTTAGAGAGACGGCTCGGTAGTCCGTTGGGCGATACCAGAACCTCACCACCGTCCCGTGCGGTGCCAACTGCAATTGTTCGTTAGGGTTCTCTGAGAGTTCGCCTAGGAGCTGCTGCACTAGCGACTCTCTTAGGTGCCACGGTTCTGGTAGCCGCACCAGCTGCGCAGGCAGCTATGCCAGGAACTAACTCTTTGGCAACTGTGTTGACCGTAAAATCCTCATTCGACAAAAATGGTGGAAATTACGACATCTTGACTGCAGCTGTTCTGGCTGTACTTAAGGCGAAGCCGATGTCACCAGTAAAGGCGCTGACAGATGGAACTGTTGCATTGACCGCATTCATTCCAAATGATCGTGCATTTGAGGCCCTGGTAAAGCAGCTCACAGGTAAGGCACCGGTCTCCGAGAAGGCCACCTTCGAAACTGTCGCTGGACTTGGAATCGATACCGTCGAGCAGATTCTGGAGTACCACGTTGTTCCAGGAGCAACCATTCTCTCCGGCGATGCGCTCAAGGCAAATGGCAAGGTCTTGACCACAGTTTTGACTGGAAAGACTCTTAAGGTAAAGGTGCGCGGAATGACGATCACCCTCGGTGACTACAGCACGGTGCGTAGCCCACGAGTAATTCTTTCGCAGGTCGACATCAATAAAGGCAACCTGCAGGTAGCGCACGGCATTAACGCTCCAGATTGCTTGAGTTTTAGCCAATCTTTAGGATGCTCGTATCGAAGACTCGACAATCTCCAAAGGGGAATCCTGTGACTGGTCAAGCCACCGCAAAAAACTCACACCGCCGCCTTATTCTCCTCGCCTCCGTTGTAGCGATTCTCTGGCTCTTCATCAGCAGCGCCACCGGCCCGCTCTTTGGAAACTTATCGAGCGTTCAAAAGAACGACAATTCGAAGTTCTTGCCTGCGGGCTCTGAAGCATCACGAGCCGCAGATGCAATATTGAAGTTTTCAAATACAACTTCAAATAATCAATTTCCAACCTTGATTCTCTTTGAGGGAAAGGTGGATGCGAGCAAGGTCGCCTCTGCAACCGCATTCGCGCAGGGACTTGCCTCTAAAAACCTGATCGACTCCAAGGGTAATTTGGTCAAGGATGCAAAGGGAAATGCCATCTCAATTCCGATCTCCAATTACCTATCTCCTGGGGCGCCGATCACCGCATTTCCATCAGCAAAGAGCGATGCGATCTTGGCAAATCTCCCGCTCGACGCAAATTTATCGCAGAAGAATCTTCCTGATAAGCAACCTGCGCTACTTGCGATCGTCACAACCGTCCGCTACTACGCAACACAATATGCTCAAGCTAATGGCTTCATCACTCACACCACTGGTCTAGGCGGGCTCTTCGCCGATCTTTTCAATGCATTTAGCGGGCTAGATTCCAGTTTGCTCTTGGTCACCGGTGGCGTGATTGCGATTATCTTGATCTTTGTTTACCGCTCACCTGTCCTCTGGATCCTGCCATTGTTATCAGCTGGCTTCGCGCTCACGCTCGCAGGCGGTGTTATTTATGAGTTGGCAAAGCACAATGTTCTAACACTCGATGGTCAATCGCAGGGAATTCTCTCCGTGCTGGTTCTAGGTGCAGCAACCGATTATGCGCTGCTGCTTATTGCGCGCTACCGCGAAGAACTTCACAATCATGAAGATCGGGTAGATGCGATGAAGGTGGCCTGGCGAGGAGTCGTTGAACCGATTATTGCATCTGGTTCTACTGTGGCTTTGGGTCTGCTTGTTCTGCTCTTATCTCAACTTACTAACAATCGTGGACTTGGACCGGTCGGGGCAATCGGAATCCTCTGTGCCATGGTTACCATCTTGACACTTCTTCCTGCGCTCCTTGTTCTCTGCGGTCGTTGGGTCTTCTGGCCAAAGCGCCCTAAGTTCAACACCGAAGATGAGAAGCTCTCTGGTATCTGGTCGAAGGTGGCAAAATCTACCGAGCGCAACCCTCGCAAGTTCGCGGCGATCGCTACCTTGGTGCTTGTAGTACTCGCGGCCTTTGCCGTCACCCTGCATCCCAATGGCCTTTCAACCGCACAATCCTTCACCAAGCGCACTGACTCCGTCATCGGACAAGAGCAGTTGACCACTTATTTCCCAGGTGGGCAAGGGCAACCTACGCAGATCGTGGTCAGCGCCGACAAAGCGCAGGCGGTAACGACTAAGTTGCTTGCTCTTGCTGGGGTCAGTCAGGTTTCTCCGCAGACGCAAGGCCCAACTTCAAGCGCGCCTAAGATCGTGGAGAATAAGGTATTGCTCAACGTCACCCTGGCCTACGGCCCAGATACCGCGAAAGCAATTAAGTTGGTTCCACCACTGCGCACACTTGTGCGCTCTATCGATCCAACCTCACTCGTCGGAGGAACCTCTGCGGTTTACTACGACATTGCTGCCGCTACACGGACCGATCAAAAGGTGATCATCCCGCTCATCCTGCTCCTCATCTCCTTGATCTTGGCCTTGTTGCTCCGATCCATAGCGGCCTCGCTCTTGCTCTTGGGCTCTGTAGTCATCTCCTATTACGCAACGCTAGGCGCCTGTGCGGTGGTCTTCCATCACCTCTTCCACTTTGCGGGTGAGGATTCTTCTTTCCCACTCTTCGCCTTCGTATTCCTTGTGGCACTGGGCATTGACTACAACATCTTCTTGATGACTCGTGTACGAGAAGAGACGATTAAATCCGGAACTCGAGCAGGCATGACCAAGGGTGTAACAGTTACAGGTGGGGTTATCACCTCGGCTGGAATCGTTCTCGCAGCGACATTTAGCGTGCTCGGAATCCTGCCGTTGGTATTCCTTGCCGAGCTCGGTTTTGCTGTTGCCTTCGGCGTACTCCTCGATACCTTGCTCGTCCGCTCAATCTTGGTTCCCGCGCTGGTTCACAGCATTGGGCCAAAAGTCTGGTGGCCTTCTAAACTGCAGCATGATTAATTTCTCTGCGGAAGTCAGAGCTGCGCAGGCGGCTGGTACGCCGATCGTTGCGCTGGAATCCACGATCATCAGTCATGGATTGCCGCGTCCGCGAAATCTCGAGGTTGCCCTTGAGGTTGAGGCGATCGTGCGCGAGGCGGGAGCGGTCCCGGCAACGATCGCTCTGATTGATGGTGTGGTCCACGTTGGACTGGAGAGCGATGAACTTAACCGCATCGCAAACGAGGATGGCGTAGTTAAGGCGTCAACCCGCGATCTTGCGGTCATCGAAGCAACGGGCAACTCCGCTGCGACCACCGTCGCCGCAACTGCGCACATTGCACACTTAGCCGGCATCAAAACCTTTGCAACGGGAGGATTGGGCGGAGTTCATCGTGGACACTCCTACGATGAATCTGCAGACCTCATTGCGTTAGCCGAAACACCTATCATCATCGTCTGTGCTGGGGTTAAGTCGATCTTAGATGTTCCTGGGACACTTGAACGCCTAGAAACATTTGCAGTTCCGGTCTTGGGTTATGGCACTAATAAATTCCCTGGCTTCTATCTCACCGAGTCAGGGTATGAGATCGAACACCGTGTCGACTCCGTCTCTGAAATCGCCGCAATCTGGCGCAACCGTTTTGAGTTAAAGACAGATGATCGGGCGATCGTCATTGCTAACCCCGTGATCAATCAGATGGAGCTGGCACTCCACAACGCAATCTTGGAGTCTGGTTTGCGGGCAGTTGATGCCAACCACATTACGGGTAAGGCCGTAACACCTTTCTTGCTGGAATATTTCCATACGCAGAGCAAGGGAGAATCCCTTCGCGTCAACATCGATATCATCAAAGCCAACTCGCTTCTTGCTGCGCAGATTGCAATCGAACTCTCCAAAGTAACTACCACTCAATAAATGGCTTACTAAATCATGAAGGTCCTTTGTCTTGGTGACATCATGCTCGATGTCACGGCAGTCGTAGGAGCACCTATCAATCAAGGCGTCGAAACCCGCGCAGTAATTTCTACGCAAGGTGGCGGGGCGGCGGCAAATGTTGCTTCGTGGCTGGCTGTTAATGGAACACCAGCGCACTTGATTGCACGCGTGGGAGATGATGCTGCGGGCAGCACAGTTCTGGCCGAACTCGATAGATACGGTGTGGAGCATTCACAGACCATCGTCCTGGGAGCTAATACGGGTGTAGTGATCGTTCTTGTCGATGCACTGGGTGAACGAACAATGTTTCCGGACTCTGGCGCGAATTCCGGGTTGAGCCTTGCCGATCTTCCGGAGCTAGATGGTTTCACAGCGGTCTACCTTTCGGGCTATCCACTCGTAAATCCTCGCTCCCGAAGTGGTGCGCTCGAGATTCTTCGCACCGTGAAAGAGCGAGGACTGCCCGTGATCTTTGATCCTTCGACCGTCGGAGTCTTGCTTGAGGTTGGTCTCAATCAGGTCCGCGAGTGGCTCTCCTTAGTGGATGTAGTAATCCTTAATGAAGAAGAGGCACATTTTCTTAGCGGTAAAAATAATCCCGTTGAAGCGGCAGTTGAGTTACTAACGTTAGCTCCACTCGTGGTTATTAAGCGCGGTGCACTTGGCGCGATGGCGCAAGAACGTGGCGCACACCTAGTACAAATTTCTGCGGTGGAGGTTGACGTCGTTGATACAACCGGGGCTGGTGATGCATTTGCCGCGGGATTTATTCAGAGCTGGATGATTGATGGTGAAGTATTAGCCGCCCTCAATAATGGTGCCGTACTTGCCGCAGAGTGTGTGGCTCGCATCGGCTCCCGCCCTGCAATTGCAAATTAGTTAATCCCTCGCTCCTGCAAGTAATCCGCGTTTAGGTTTAATGGATGAAAGATGTGAAAATATATCAGTGAATTCCCTGATCATCGTTGCAGTGGTACTTCTGCTTGCAACCGGTTACGGACTTTGGGATCGCAAACAAAGTGGCACGATCAATCGCAAGGTCGACTCCCGAAATCTGGTTAATCCCACAGAGATTGGTAGCGAACTCGGTGAGAGCGCAACCATTCTGCAATTCTCTAGTGCATTTTGCACACCATGTCGCGCCACTCGAAGCACGCTCTCCTCCATCGTTACGCACTATCCAAAGATCAAACATGTCGAGGTTGATGCAGAGAGTAATCTCGCGCTGGTACGGCGTTTGGATATTCGCCAGACACCGACAACTCTCTTCTTAAATTCTGATGGCCGTGAAATCGCACGAGCCGTTGGTGCGCCAAAGCGTCAGCAGGTTATCAATGCACTTGAGAGAATCTAAAGGTAAATTACAGATGATTGATGCTCGTGGACCACGCTGGTCAGCTGGCCTAACCTCGATACTTCTTGCCATCGCACTTGTTACTCGCTCACCTATTGTCATTATCATTCAACTAGTCCAGTTTGGGATTGCCGCATTTGCAGGGCCACCAAACTCACCTTATGCCTGGCTCTACAAGACCCTCATTCAACCTCGTCTCTCAAAGGAGTTTGAATCTGAGTCAGTCCGGCCGGTGCAATTCGCCCAACTCGTGGGGTTCGGCTTTGCCTTGCTGGCAACCATCGGAGCGCTCTCACACCTCTGGCCGCTATTCACCATCGCAACCTCCTTCGCGCTCTTTGCCGCTTTTCTTAATTCGGCATTCGGCTACTGTCTGGGCTGCAAGATCTACCTCTTGGGGATTCGTTTCCGCTCTGTATAGAGTGGGGGAATGAAAAGCTTCAACAACTTTGTCGCTGGCTCTGCAAGCCAATCTAGCTCTGGAGCGACCACCGAGATCATCAACCCTTCCACTGGGCAGGTCTACGCCACAGCCCAACTCTCTAATGCGGCAGATGTTGATCAGGCCCTCGCGGCAGCCTCCAAGGCTTTTGAAGAGTGGCGCGAGACCACCCCGGCGGAGCGTCAGCGCGCCCTACTGAAGATCGCCGATGCGCTGGAATCACGTGCCGCTGAGATTGTTGCCATCGAATCTGAGAACACCGGTAAGCCGATCGGGCTAACGACTTCTGAAGAAGTTCCCCTCATGATTGATGAGATTCGCTTCTTTGCAGGAGCGGCGCGCCACTTGGAAGGAAAATCCGCTGGCGAATACATGCGTGGCATGACCTCCTTTATCCGCCGCGAACCTATCGGTGTCTGCGCGCAAGTCACACCCTGGAATTACCCAATGATGATGGCAGTGTGGAAGTGGGCTCCAGCGATCGCTGCGGGCAACACTGTGGTGCTAAAGCCCAGCGACACAACCCCTGCCTCGACGATCTTCATGGCAGAGGTGATGTCCGAATTTTTACCGGCTGGCGTTTTTAATGTTATTTCAGGTGATCGCGATACCGGTCGTCTGCTCGTTGAACACAAGATTCCAGCGATGGTCTCCATTACTGGCTCGGTTCGCGCGGGAATGGAAGTTGCCAAATCCGCTAGCAGCGATTTAAAGCGAGTTCACCTTGAACTCGGCGGAAAAGCACCTGTCGTGGTCTTTGCCGATGCAGATTTAGAAGCCGCAGCCGCTGCGATTGCGATAGCGGGTTATTTTAACGCAGGCCAAGATTGCACCGCTGCGACTCGTGTACTGGTCGAAGAGAAGGTCTACGAGAAGTTCGTTGCGCTGCTAGCTGAGCAAGCAACTAACGAGATTAAAACTGGATCTCCCGATGAAGATGTTTTCTATGGTCCGGTCAACAACGCCAACCAACTGGCGCGGGTGCAAGGTTTTATTGAGCGCGCTCCCAAGCATGTCGAGATAGTCACTGGGGGCACGATCGTTGATCGCGCAGGATACTTCTTCAATCCCACAGTGATAGCCGGAGTGCTGCAGGATGATGAGCTGGCGCAGAGCGAGATCTTCGGCCCAGTGATCACGGTACAGAAGTTCAGCGATGAAGCGCAAGCGATCAAGTTTGCAAATGGGGTCCCATATGGACTTGCCTCCAGCGTCTGGACCACCAACCATGGTCGCGCGATGCGGATCTCCAAAGCCCTGGACTTTGGTGTTGTCTGGATTAATACCCACATTCCATTTGTCTCTGAGATGCCACATGGGGGCTACAAGCATTCGGGCTACGGCAAGGATCTATCGGCCTATAGCTTCGAGGAGTACACCCGAATCAAGCATGTTATGACCAACCTCAACGGGTAGGGATTTGGCATGGAAAATCGTTTTCCCATATTCGACATCTCCCCAGTTGTTCATTACGGCGATGAGTTAATTCCCGTAAAAGCAATCGCCAACGAATCAATGAACGTTCGCGCAACCGTTATCCGCGAGGGTCACGAGGGTTTAGTTGTTGAAGTTGTACTTCTCGACCCAGCAGGCGTCGAAAAGCAACGCGAACAGATGCGGGAATACTGGCCTGGCACCGATCGGTATGAAGCGCAGCTGCGTCCCTCCTCGCTCGGCCATTGGCACTTCTTCATTGCAGCCTGCAGCCCCGATGGCGAGGCGCGCTCAGAATCTGCGCCCTTTCCAATTTATGCAGAACCTGATCGTGCGCTGGTGGGGGCTTGGTATGAATTCTTCCCACGCAGTGAAGGAGCAACTCTGGGGCGCGATGGCGTAATTAAGAGCGGAACCTTTAAGACAGCGGAGAAATCACTGCAACGCGTCGCCGATATGAACTTTGATGTGCTTTATCTGCCACCGATTCATCCGATCGGGTATTCCTACCGAAAAGGTCGCAACAACACTTTAACTCCGACAGCCACTGATCCCGGTGTTCCTTGGGCGATCGGTAACGCTGATGGAGGTCACGACAGCATCAATCCTGACCTCGGTACCATGAAAGATTTTGAGCGCTTTGTTAAGGCGGCGGGGAAACTCAATATAGAAATTGCCATGGACTTTGCGCTGCAATGCTCACCCGATCATCCCTGGGCGAAGGAACACCGCGAATGGTTCACGATCCGCCCCGATGGCACCATCGCCTACGCCGAAAATCCTCCCAAGAAGTATCAAGATATCTTTCCCATCAATTTCGATAAAGATTTTGCAGGGATGCTCAATGAGTCTTATCGAATTCTCTCGCTCTGGATCTCTAAGGGTGTCAAGATTTTTCGTGTAGATAATCCGCATACCAAGCCAGTGCAGTTCTGGCACGAATTAATCCACCGCATCAATCTCGAACACCCTGAAGTAGTTTTCTTGGCTGAAGCATTTACGCGCCCCGCCATGATGCATGCGCTCGGTAAGGCGGGGTTCCAACAGTCTTATACCTACTTCACCTGGCGCACCACCAAGCATGAGCTCACGGCTTATGCAACTGAAGTGGCGCAAGAAACCAGCGCCTTCTTCCGCCCGAATTTCTGGGTCAATACTCCCGATATCTTGCCCTTCCATCTGCAGAGCGGTGCTCCCTCTATATTTGCAATGCGCGCGCTTCTGGCTGCAACGCTCACGCCCTCTTGGGGGATGTACGCCGGGTATGAACTCTATGAACATATTCCAATTCGCGAAGGCGCTGAGGAGTACCTTGACTCTGAAAAGTATGAGATCAAGATCCGCGATTGGAGAAAGCCAAGCCTTGCCGCCTTTATCGGATTGCTCAACACAATTCGTCGCCAGAACCCCGCGCTACAACGCTTACGCAACCTTCGTTTCCACACCACCGACTCCGAGAAAATCCTCGCCTATTCCAAACGCGATGGAGAGAACCTAATATTGGTTCTCGTGAATCTCGACCCCATTCACGCGCAGGAGACGATTGTGCATTGGAACTTCTTTGAGCTCGGATTGGAAGAACGATCCTTTAGCGTACAAGATCTGATCACAGGTCACTCCTTTGAGTACACGCCTCATACTTGGGTGCGAATCGATCCCGCGTCACCTGGTACTCCAGTGGGCCATATTCTGAAAGTGACTCTATGAACTTAGGACTGGGTGAGCTCGATCTTTATTTAATTGGCGAGGGTCGACACGAGGAACTTTGGAAGGCGCTCGGAGCGCAGGTACGCCGCGATGTGAGCGGAAAGTTACTTGGCACAAACTTTGCGGTGTGGGCTCCCAATGCGCGCGCGGTCTCGCTCATTGGCTCTTTCAATTTCTGGGATAAGAAGACGCATCCCATGCTAAGCCTAGGGTCGAGTGGGATCTGGGAGCTCTTCCTGGCAGATGTAGGACCCGATACCCCTTACAAATACGCAATCTTGGGGATCGGTGGAAATTGGGTAGACCACGCCGATCCGATGGCACAGGCGACAGAGCACCCACCGCATACTGCATCGGTTGTTACCGAGAGCCAATACACCTTTAAAGATGCGGCATGGCTTAAAAATCGCGGCCAAGCTCAGCATTGGAATGAAGCGCTCTCCGTCTATGAAGTGCATATTGGTTCTTGGAAGCCGGGCCTGAATTATCGCGATCTCGCAGTCGAGTTGGTCTCCTATGTGAAGGAGTTGGGTTTTACCCACATCGAATTCTTACCGCTCTGCGAGCATCCCTATGGTCCCTCGTGGGGGTATCAAGTAACATCTTTTTTTGCTCCAACATCGCGCTTTGGTTCACCCGATGAGTTGCGCTACCTCATTGATGCGTTGCACCAAGCAGATATCGGCGTGATCATGGATTGGGTACCGGCACACTTTCCAAAAGACCAATGGGCCCTTGCGCAATTTGATGGCTCTGCTCTCTACGAACATGCCGATCCCCGCCAAGGTGAACATCCCGACTGGGGAACTCTTATTTTTAATTACGATCGCAACGAGGTGCGTAACTTTTTGGTTGCTAGCGCCTTGTATTGGTTAAAGGAATTTCATATCGATGGAATTCGGGTTGATGCCGTTGCCTCCATGCTTTATTTGGATTACTCGCGTGAAGAGGGTCAATGGATCCCTAATGAATTTGGGGGCCGTGAAAATTTTGGAGCTGTAAGATTTTTACAAGAACTCACCGCGACCTGCTATCGAGAAGTTCCTGGCTGCATGATCATCGCGGAGGAGTCAACTGCTTGGCCTGGTGTTACTCGATCCACTGAAAGTGGCGGTTTAGGTTTCGGGTTTAAGTGGAACATGGGATGGATGCATGACACCTTGGAGTACATCCAAGAAGATCCCATCAATCGCATGTATCACCACAATGAAGTCACTAAGGCGATCCTCTACGCCTGGTCTGAAAATTACATGCTCCCCTTTTCGCACGATGAGGTAGTGCATGGCAAGGGATCAATGATCTCCAAGATGCCCGGTGATCGTTGGCAACAGCTCGCCAACCTGCGCGCGCTCTATGGATTTATGTGGGCTCACCCCGGTAAGAAGTTGCTCTTTATGGGCTCAGAGTTTGCGCAATCCGAAGAGTGGAACGCCTCGCAATCTTTGGATTGGCACCTTCTCCAATACCCCGAGCATCAACAGATGCAGAGCACGGTCTCTGAACTCAATACAGTGTATAAAAAATATCCTGCTCTCTGGCAGCGCGACATCACGCCCGAGGGATTTCACTGGCTCGTTGTCGATGATGCTGCAACAAATATCGTTGCTTTTAGCCGCTTCGACCACGATGGGGGAGCGCTAGTAAGTGTCACTAATTTCTCTCCAGTCCCACAGGAGCGCTACACGCTGCCTCTGCCTGGCGATCACAACTGGCGGCTTGCACTTAACACCGACGATATGCGCTTTGGCGGCTCGGGTGTTGCACCGGTAGATATTGTGACAATCAAGAGCGAGTACATGGGGCAGCCCAGCCACGCAGTCCTATCCATCCCACCACTTGCGACGATCTGGCTGATCCCAGATCTCAAGGTGGCAGATTAGCCAAGCATCGATTGACGGTATTGTTCGCGCGTGGCACGCGGCGATCAACGTTATTTAGGTTCGCATCTAACCCACGAGGGCACAAATTTCGCCATCTGGGCTCCATCGGCTTCCAAGGTGGAACTCTGCCTGATCGATCTTATTGAGGGAAAGTTTGTTGAAACCCGCCACGAACTCATAGATCGCAACGGTCCGATCTATCACGGCTACTTTCAGGGAATTCGCGCTGGTCAGCGTTATGGCTTTCGGGTCTATGGGCCCTGGGATCCAGCTGCCGGTTGGCGCTTTAACCCCAACAAACTTCTGATTGACCCTAATGCTCACACTGTAAAAGGCGAGCTGCAGTATGTCCCAGAAATTTATGCCCATGTCGCCAGCGATGGAATCGGCACGGGAGATCTCACGGTTATGGATACCCGCGACAATCTGGAGTTCGTCCCCCACTCTGTCGTAGTCGAAAGTCGTCGCGTTGCCGATACTCGCCCAATCACCAACTGGTCCAAGACCATCATCTATGAGGCGCATGTGCGTGGCCTTACCCAGTTCAATCACCAGGTTCCTGAAGCGGAGCGCGGTACATATAAGGCGCTTGGCCATCCCAGCACCATCGCCTACCTGCAGACCTTAGGCATCACCGCTCTGGAACTTTTGCCGGTGCATCAATTTGTCACAGAACCCGCTGTTGCTGCCCGCGGGCGGCTAAATCACTGGGGATATAACGCCATCGCCTTCTCTGCGCCGCACCACGCTTATGCCGCTACCGATGACCCGGTACGCGAGCTGCGTGAGGCGGTCGCCGCCCTTCATGAAGCGGGCATTGAGGTAATTATCGATGTTGTCTACAACCACACCGCCGAAGGTGGAGTAGGCGGCCCCACTCTTTCATTCCGTGGAATCGATTCTCGTAACTTCTACCGTCGGGCCACCGAAGATGCCTACGACGACTTCACCGGTTGTGGCAACACAGTCGATGTACGCCGCCCACATGTTGTGCGCATGATCATCGACTCACTGCATTGGTGGGCGGAGGAGATCGGTATCGATGGGTTCCGCTTTGACCTTGCGGCGGCACTTGCGCGCAGCCACGACGAGATTGACGGAATCTCGGCGCTCATCGTTGCGGTCGTCGCCGACCCAGTTCTGCGCGAGCGTAAATTGATCGCCGAACCTTGGGATACCCGTGGCTACGCCCTGGGGTACTTCCCTTATCCGTGGCGCGAGTGGAACGACAAGTATCGTGATGCGCTCCGTAAGTTCTGGTTGGCTGAGGCGGGTGGCGCTGCTCCTACTGGTGTTGGTGAACTCGCGACACGACTCTCTGGCTCGCATGACATCTTCGCCTACCGCGGTCCTACATCGACCATCAACTTCTTAACGGCTCACGACGGATTCACTCTCAACGATGTCGTTACTTACACGCGCAAACATAACGAGGCAAATGGCGAGAACAATCGCGATGGCACCGATGCTAACTACTCGTGGAACGCCGGTATCGAGGGCGTAACAAATCACTTCACGATTAACGAGATTCGCCAGCGTCTTAAAAAATCTCTGATGTCATCCCTCCTCTTATCGGCTGGTATCCCCATGATCACCATGGGCGATGAGGTCGGTCGCACTCAGATCGGCTCCAATAACGCCTACTCACTTCCCGATGCAGAGCAGGGTGAGGATCTACGCGGTCCCGAGGCATTTGACGGCGGGTGGGCTTTAAGTTGGAAGTACGACGCTCACCAGATCGATATGCTGGAAACGACCGTCAGCCTTATCCAACTGCGCAAAAATTACTTGGTGCCTGTGGCTCGAATGTTCTTCACCGGGCAACTCGATCTCAATACCTCGCGCAGGGATCTAGCCTGGTTCTCCCGCGGTGGTTTAGAGATGACGCAGGCCGATTGGGACAAACTCGATAACCGCAATTTGATCATGTATGTAGAGGCTGGGGAAGATCGCGGTCTACTGCTGATGTTTAACGGTTCGATTATTCAAAAAGAGTTCACGCTGCCAGGTGCACACATCGGGGATTCATTCCGCTCTGTCTTTGACTCGGCGGAGAATGTACTGCACTACTCACCACGCCTGGCAGCACCAGGGAGCAAGGTACTTTTGCAGGCGCACGCGGTGCAGGTCTGGCTCGTCAATCGTGCGCTTGGTACTAAGTAACGATCTGCCCTTTACCAACGACAACGATTCCAGATTCAGTCACGGTATAACGGCGAGCATCTTTCTCGCGGTCAACGCCGAGCTGCGCGCCATTTTCTATGACCACACCCTTATCAATAATCGCATTACGAATAATCGCACCATTGCCGACCGTTACATTGGGCATGATCACTGAACTCTGGATAACCGCTCCCGAGGCGATGCGGACATCGTAGGAGACCACCGAACTCTCCACACGGCCACCAGCAACAATCGAACCGGCACCAACGATTGAGTCCACTGCGCTACCCGAACCACTGAACTTGGCCGGAGGTAGCGGTGGTAGGAAGGTCAGCACGGGCCATTCGCGGTTGTATAAATTGAAGATCGGGTGGATCGAAACCAGATCCATATGAGCTTCGTAGTAGGACTGCAGGGTTCCAAGATCACGCCAATATCCATGATCGCGCTCCGTGGCACCTGGCACGATATTGAGATTGAAGTCGTAGGCGATGGCTTGGCCGCGACTAGCAAGGAGCGGGATGATATTTGTGCCGAGGTCATGTTTGCTTGACTCGTCGTTCGAATCCTCAATCAGTACCTCTTCCATCGCCTTGCGATTAAAGATGTAGTTACCCATCGAGATAAGTGACCACTCTGGCTCACCAGGTATTGAAGGCGGGTCGGCAGGCTTCTCGTGGAAGGCCTTGATAGTTACCCCATCTGGCTCTAACTCGATGACCCCAAACTCACTGGCCTGATTGCGCGGAACACGTATCGCAGCGACTGTTACCGCAGAGCCGTAACCTTTGTGGAATTCAAACATCTGTTCTGGATCCATACGGTAAACGTGGTCTGCGCCAAAGACGAGGACATAGTTTGGATCCTCATCGTGAATCAAATTGAAGTTCTGCAAGATGGCATCGGCGCTGCCGGTGTACCAGCGCGGACCTAGCCGTTGCTGGGCCGGAACCGTAGTGACAAAGTTGTTGGTGAGAGATGACATCCGCCATGTGGTGGTGATGTGCTTATCGAGTGAGTGCGATTTGTACTGCGTCAGCACCGCAATCTTGCGCATATCTGCATTCACTAGATTGGAGAGCACAAAGTCGATCAGACGATAGGCGCCACCAAAAGGGACGGCGGGTTTGGCGCGGTCGTGTGTCAGGGGCAGCAAGCGCTTGCCTTCTCCGCCAGCTAAAACGATCGAAATAAGTTCATCTCTACTACCCATGGAAAAACGGTATCTTAGTTTCGCTCAGAAGATAAGGGTGAACCCGAAGATGGGAGTTGGCATGAAAGTTGGACTCGTAACCAAAGAGTGGCCGCCGCATATTTATGGGGGCGCCGGGGTGCACGTGAAATTCCTCGCGAAGAGTTTGCAATCACTCCTCGAGGTTGATGTGCACTGCTTTGGTGAAGATCGTCCCGATGCCACCGGCTATGAGTTGACCGCCGACGAGCTGCTTCTTAACCCCGCGATGCAGGCCTTGATTACCGATGCCCAGATCGCCTCTCATTTAGGCGGGGTGGATCTCGTCCATAGCCATACTTGGTATGCCAACATGGCGGGCCACTTTGCCAAAATTCTCTACAAGATTCCGCATGTGATATCCGCGCACTCCCTTGAGCCAGATCGCCCCTGGAAAGAGGAGCAGATCGGTGGTGGCTATCGGATTTCATCATGGGCTGAAAAAACCGCCTACGAATCTGCCGATGCCATCATCGCCGTTTCGCAGGGAATGCGCCGCGATGTCTTAAAGGCCTATCCCAACCTTGACCCCACAAAAGTTCACGCCATCTTGAACGGGATCGATACCGATATTTATCAACCGCAATCCAACCCAGAACTCTTGGATTCTCTGGGAGTAAAAGGACCGTACGCTATCTTCGTTGGACGCATCACCCGTCAGAAGGGCTTGACGCACTTGCTTCGGGCCTGGAAAGAAGTCGATCCCCAATTTGGATTGGTTCTATGCGCGGGTAGCCCCGATGAACCAGGAATCGGAGCCGA
This sequence comes from Actinomycetes bacterium, assembly GCA_025355305.1. Classification (GTDB taxonomy): domain Bacteria; phylum Actinomycetota; class Actinomycetes; order Nanopelagicales; family Nanopelagicaceae; genus PALSA-747. The sequence goes on from JANXZW010000006.1 coordinate 18,363, forward strand.
AGTCCAAGCAGCAATCGAGGAACTGCAAGCCGAGCGCGATAATGTCATCTGGATTAGCAAGATGGCGCCGCAGGCTGATGTCATTGCACTGCTCTCCGGCGCCGAGCTCTTTCTCTGCCCATCAATCTATGAGCCCCTGGGCATCGTGAATTTAGAGGCGATGGCATGTGAAACCGCAGTCCTTGCTAGTGATGTCGGTGGAATCCCAGAGGTCGTTGCAGATGGTCAGACAGGTGAGCTGATTCATTACTCTGGCGTTGCGGCAGAGTTCGAGGCCGCCTTTACCACCCGAATCAATGCGTGTATGTCAGACCCAGAGTTGCTCAAGAAGTACGGCAAGGCCGGGCGAACCCGCGCCATCCGGCAATTTAGCTGGGATTCAATTGCCCAAGAGACGGTTGCTCTCTACAAGAGCCTCATAAAATAACGCGGTAGCTCGCCAAGGTGGAGTCAGTCGCATAGGCGATTCGAACTCCTGCTGCCTTTGCTGCTGTGAGCCCGGTAACGATCTCTTCAGTCAGTACTTCCCCTGGCGCCACCACAGCAACACCAGGTGGATAGGGGGCGATCAGGTCAGCGCTGATTCGTCCTACCGCGCTGGCAGCAGGGATCATCTCGGTATCGGCAAAATATGCGGTTCGCATGGTGGTTCCAACGACAGGTACAACCGACCAGCTCAAAGCGGTGGCGGAGGGGCGCGGGGCGGTTTGCAACTTTTCCAAGATGGGAATCAGGCGATCGCCCAACAGATCGAAATCACTCGCATCATCGGCGAGGGTCGCCAGGAAGACCATGGTGTCGAAGTCAGCCATCTCTACGCGGATCCCAAAGGCCAAGAGTTCATTCTCGATTGCGACACCACTGCTGCCTAATTGGTTAGCACGCAAGACAATTTTAACTGGGTCAAAGCGACCGGCAGGAAAGTCACTGGTATTGAGAAAGATCGGGAGGTCAAAGTGCGACTGCACTCGAGCCTTAAATTCGTTGACATTGACCAGCAGTTCAGTGAGTAGTTGGTGACCGCGCTGCGCCAACAAGGCGCGCACCCCATCGATGGACGCGAGCGGGGCTCCTGCAGGTGAAGTGGTGTGCGTGGTTTCAAAACTCTGCTCCACCCGCGCCAGGTTGATGTACTTCCCCTGCGCCAAGAGCAGCGCCGAAGCGCTGTATCCCGGTAACGCCTTGTGGATGCTAGTTATCAGCGCATCAGCACCCAGTTGCAGGCAGTGCTTAGGGAGATCCTTATTGAAGCCAAAGTGCCCGCCCCAGGCAGCATCAATAATCACTGGTACAGATTTGGCATGCGCCGCTTTAATCAGGGGCTCTAACTCGGAGATCGTTCCAAGATAACCAGGCTCGGTGAGCAAGATCGCGATCGGATTCTCAGCTAGCGCTCGCTCTACCTCGGCTAGCGCGATCCCCATCGGAAAGCCCGTGGCGCTATCGATTTCTGGAACCATCCAGATTGGCTGCAGATCTGCCAGTACTAGAGCGCTGAGTACAGAGCGGTGTGCGGTCCGAGAAACCGCGACCTTCTGCCCCGGTTGGCCCAAGGCCAAGATAATTGCCTGGTTGGCATGCGTTGAGCCACCTGTAGAAAAGCGCGCAAAGTCAGCCCGCCAGAGATCGGCTGCCATCTTCTCGGCTCGCTTCAGGGTGCCGTGAGTTAGTTTGATCTCATCGAGCCCGCCATAGAGTGGGGTGTCACCATCTACAACCGCACCCAAACCGATATCCAACTTTTCGCTCTTCTGCTTATGCCCAGGAATCGTGAAGGGAAGCCCTGATTTTTCAAAGTAAGTGAGGTAAGCATCAAGGAGAGGTGCTTGTTGGCGTAGCGGTTGATGCAGATGTGCATCCGATGGTGTTCTCTTTGAGTTCACCCTCACAGCCTAATCCCCAGTCCCCCTCACTTGAAATCTGGTCGTACACTTTTCCCATGACAACACTTACAAACCTTGAACAAGTACGCCGTGTGGTTACCGCAATTCCGGGACCTAACTCCAACGCTCTCATCCAGCGTCGCGCGGAAGCTGTTTCAGGGGGACTAGGTCTTACCTTCCCCGTCGCAATTGAGCGCGCCAGCGATGCAATCTTGCTCGACGTCGATGGCAATCAGATCATCGACATGGGCTCTGGTATTGGCGTTACAACTGTTGGCAATAGCGCCTCTCGCGTTGTTGCTAATGTCATTGATCAAGTACAAATTTTTACTCACACCTGTTTCACCGTTGCTCCTTACCTCAACTACATCGAAGTTTGCGAAGCGTTAAACCGCTTAACACCAGGTACACATAAGAAGAAGTCACTCTTGGTTAACTCTGGTGCGGAAGCAGTTGAAAATGCGGTGAAGATCGCGCGCCACTACACCAAACGCCAAGCAATCGTCGTCTTTGAACATGCCTATCACGGCCGCACCAACTTAACTATGGCGCTTAACGCAAAAAACATGCCGTACAAAGAGGGTTTTGGTCCTTTTGCTCCCGAGATTTATCGCGTACCGATGCCTTACTCCTATCGCTGGATCGGACCTAAAGAGACGATTACAGAAGATGCCATGGAGATGATCACCCACAAGATTGAGAAAGAGATTGGCGCACATAATGTTGCCGCCATCATGATCGAACCAATTCAAGGTGAAGGTGGTTTCATCGTTCCACCAAAGGGTTTCTTGCCAGCACTTGCGCAGTACTCCCGCGATCACGGCATTATCTTTATCGCCGATGAGGTCCAGAGCGGCTTCGCTCGCACCGGCCACATGTTCGCAGTAGAAGACGAAGGCGTCGTCCCAGATATGTTGGTCACCGCAAAGGGAATCGGCGGCGGACTTCCACTTGCTGGGGTCACTGGTCGCGCCGAGATTATGGACTCCGTCCATGTCGCAGGCCTAGGTGGAACATTTGGAGGTAACCCAATCGCTTGCGCCGCTGCACTTGGCGCAATCGCTACCATCGAAGAAGATGGTTTGATTGAGCGTGCTAGCCACATTGGCAGAATCTTGGGCGACGGTTTGCGTGCGCTCGCCGCAAAGTATCCAGTGATCGGTGAAGTGCGTGGTCGCGGTGCAATGCAAGCAATTGAGTTGATCATCCCCGGATCCATCGAACCTAACAGCGCTGCGGTAACAAAAGTTCTTAAGTACTGCACCGCCAATGGTGTATTTATTCTCTCTGCGGGTACATACAACAATGTGATCCGTTTTCTTCCTCCACTTGTCATCAGTGATGAACTGCTGACCGATGCGTTAAGTGTTCTTGATCAAGCTTTCGCAACTCTTTAAATCTAAGCACTCCTTCGATCCGCGCATCCAACCCACTCATGAAGGGGACATTATGTCCAGTACCACACCAAAAGATCCACAACCGAATCAGCTCATTGATAGCGTGAATGCAAATACGCAGAGCGTTCAAGAGGTCGCCGCAGCGGTGCCAGTAGTTGTCGCAAAAAAGGTCGCCAAGAAGAAGGCGACCGTTAAGAAAGTCGCCAAGAAGAAGGCAGTTGCTAAAAAACCTCCCGTAAAAAAGGCAGCTGTTAAAAAGGCTGCTGCTAAGAAAGCTGTCGTGAAGAAGGTAGCCAAGAAGGTAGCCAAGAAGGCAGTCGTGAAGAAGACAGTCGTGAAGAAGACAGTCGTGAAGAAGGTCGCAGTTAAGAAGGCTGCCAAGAAAGTGGCAAAGAAGAAGTAGTTTTGCATCCAGCAGCGAACCCCCGGTCGAAGCTCACAGCCTCTTCTCGGGGGTTTTCTCATTATTTTAAGGGTCGATCTGCGAGGATAGCGTTAGGAAATCAGTCATTTGAAAGAAGTTCTTGCGAATGACTCTTTTCGGGAGGAACCAATGTTTAATCGCCCATCTTTTAGAGGTGTAGCTCTACTCTCCGTGTTGGCGCTGGCCATCGGTGGAGTGAGTGCCGCAGCTGCGCAGGCTGCCCCAGTTAATCTGATTACCACTGCAACTAGCCTTACTGGTACTGGAACTGTGGCAACACAGATCGCCGGCCCAGCCAACTTTGTGACCGTCAATAACACCGTGGTCTCTGGTCCCGGGGCTCTCCCTGTTTACTTCACTCTTTCAGGTGGAACCACTACGACAGCGACGACGACCGGCACGATTCCTGCAGGCGGCAGCGTTCAAGTTGCAACACCGACAGTTGGGACGATCGTCTTACTTGGCTACTCAATCACCAACGGCGCAGCCGCATCTTCGGCAACGGACACGATAACGATTACAGTGGTGACAAGTCTTCCTGGCACCGTTTATGCCACATCAACAATTCTGGGTGCACCTAGTACTGGGCTACCCACACCAGCCACTGAGGCGGCCTTCTCGGTTACGCAACCATCGGGAGCTGCAAATGTCGCAAACTTCACAGTTGCTGAACTTGATGCGGGCGGCAACGCAATTTTGCCGACTAACGCCAAAGCGATAGCAGTTGTGGTTAATAACGGACTTATCTCCTCTCCAAATTTAGCGGCTTCACCTTCTCCGAATACAACATTCCTAACAGGAACACCAATCAGTTCCGTTACTGACTTTGTCCTCTCTGGAATCAACGGGTTGGGTGGCGTCGCTACAGTAAATATCTCGGTAAACGGGGTACAGCTCAAGATGTATAAAGTCACCTTTACCGGTCAGGCGGTAACTCTCACTCTCACAGCGATTAATCCCGTGGTTGGCATCGGGAACGCGGTAACTATTTTTCCTACCTCATTAAGTCCACTTGGAATTACAGCCAATACCAATGCGCTTAAAGTTCAAGAGTTTGATGCGCTCGGAAATATCCTCTCCATTACCCCAGGAAATATAACTATCACCTCCTCAACTCCAACCATCGCGACAGCCGGCAGCTCTGACACCGTGGGTAACTATCCATTGGGCGGCGTAACAGGCGGAGCTACGACAACCTACAAGGTTATGGGGGTTTCGATTAACGGAGTTGCTGCGGGCACGACTAACTTCACCGCGACGGATACCGCTCTTAATCTAACTTCACCGCCTGCTGCCATCCGGGTTAGCTCAGGAGTTGCGACTTCCGTCGTCCTCACGACAAATCTTCCAACGTACACGCTCGGACAACTTGGAACTCTGACCACAACCCTCTCAAATGCCGGGGGTACTTTGCCTGCTGGCACATATGTGGTGCTTGCAGGTCAAGCGATGTCCTCAATCTTCCTGGCTTCTGGTACCGCACAATTACCGGGAATTCCGGTAGCCTCGAATGGCCCACCTATGCAGAAAGTCGGCCAAGTAACCATAAATAACCTTGGGGCGTATGTCAGTACTTTCAATGCGCCAACGAACAGCGGAAATATCAGCATATCTGCTACTCCAGCGAACTCCTCGATCGTTGTCACACCCGCAACTTTCATCGTGGGGACGCCAGCCTCAGGTGGAATTGGTGGAACTGGTGGAGTAACAGGATCTGATGTGGCGACCCCCGTATCGCTAGCAGAAGCGAGCGATGCGTCGAGCGCCGCAACTGACGCCCTTGTTTCAATTACCTCTGCTGCGGATTCGGCCGATGCGGCTGCAGTTACAGCGGCCACAAATGTAAACGCCGTGCAGGCCGTCATTGCGGCACAATCGAGCGCGGTCATCAAGCTTCTACTCGCCTCGGCGGCACTTGCGGCAAAGAATGCGGCACTTGCGGCAAAGTTTAAGCATTAGGGACCAGGTCTGGGCTCCGCACGACCCGCACGACCCAGAAACCCGGTCTCCCTGAGGGGAAGCCGGGTTTCTGGGTCTCTAGCGCAGCAAATCATAATAAATCGGACATTTGCTGCAGCTTCTCCAAAAAATCTTCGATCCGCGGCACAACATTTGGCGTAGTTTCGTGTCTTTACTTATAGAAGGTACTTTTCTTCACGAAGTCAGGACGCTGACCTCGGGAGTACCATCAAACGGAGTTCAGACAAATGGCATTTCGCAAGCAAGCGAAGATCACGGAAGCGGCGCCTACCCAGGCCGTATCCGACTGGTCAATTGCCGACCTCTCCGCTCTCTACGCTGAACAACGCTCTTCTCTAACAGCTCAAGCCCGCCGGATCCTGCGCTCTGACGCCGACGCCTCCGAGATCGTTCAAGAAGCCTTCCTCAAGTTCATCATGGCCGCCCCGGAGCTAGATAGCCGTGAGCGCGCCCTGGCTTACCTTCGCACCACGGTCAACAACCTCTGCCTTAACCAGATTCGCGCCACTGGCTCGCGCCCTAACTTGGTAGCAATCGACTCCGATGCGACTCAAGAGCGCCTAGATGAGCTTGCTGTTGGCGCCCACATTCCCTTTGATGCCACCCTTGCTGCCGCCGAAGATGCTTCCATCATCCGCGAAGCCCTTTCTCGTCTATCTGCAGATCAGCGCACCGCGCTGGTGATGTGGGAGATGGAAGGCCGCTCTACCGAAGAGATCGCTGCTGCCATCGGCACCACCCCAGCCAATGTTCGCCATGTAGTCGCACGCTCCCGAGCCTCCTTCGTCCGCGTCTTGGCCGAGTGGGTTATCGACGAGCAGACCGGTGCTACAGCGCTCGACGCCTTGTCATCTTCCTACAAGAAGGCTGCTGAGCTCGCCAAGAAGTCTTCTAAGGTCGCCCTCTCTTTGGTTCTTCTTTTCGCCGCCTTCCTGGGTTTCAATACCTTTAACCACAAGGTGACCCCGTTGACCAGCCCTTCGGCTGCGACCACCACGGTTATTGCGCCCGCACTTCAGCCTTCTTTGGTTCCAAGCAACCCTTCTTCGGTCAGTCCCAAGCCATCTGCATCCCAGTCGGCCACTGCCTCAGCACTCTCAAAGCTGGATACCCTGACTCCGACCGTTGATGCCAAGATTGCAGCGATCACTTTTAGCGGCCTTGGCGAAGATGGCGTTCCAACTGGCTTCACCGCCACCGACCTGACCGGCGATACCGGCACAATTATCATTGGCAAGCCCGTCCCCGTTATCACCGATAACGGAATTTCCCTGACGGCGCCTGTCATGTCCTACGATCCAAAGGCTGTCAATGTCCTGGTTAATCAGGTCATAACGGTTGATGGCTCTGGGACTACATACACACCTACCGCTTCAGTATCCATGAATGGTGGCTGGGTCCTACTGAGAACTTCAGTAGTCAGCACAGACATCTCACGGCTACCAGACGGTAACTATCTCGTTTCTAGCACGCTCGTCACAGTTTCCCCAGTAACGGCAGGTACACTTCTGCCTGTAAGTCAAGGAGTCGATGTCTCATCGATCCCTACTTCTATCTCTGTGCGTCTAGTGCTTAATCCCGGTAAGACCCAAATTCTTGCCGAGGCGATCAAGGTCGCCGCGAATGGGGTCACCAAATGATCCGCATCGCACACCAAGTTTCCCGCGCAATCCGGATATTGCGAGGGATTAGAGATGAGTCAGCACGTGCGTCTCATCTCGTGGTTAGCAAAGAGCAGTTCGCTTATAACGAATTGTTACAAGTTAACCAAGCCGAGAGGGAGAAATTCTTCCAATCGACTTTCTTTGAAAGGAAAATAATGTCTACAAAGACAGCTTTTAAGCGCGTAGCGCTTGTTGCGGCTGCTGCTTTGGCGATCGGCGGAATTTC
>JANXZW010000009.1 GCA_025355305.1 Actinomycetes bacterium
ACGAAGGCTCCAATTCGCAAGATGATCGCATTTGAAATCTTTGAGACTCTGTCGCGACGTGTTGCGGGCACAAAGCGATAGGCAACACTTGTGACGGTTGGGAATGAGGCTAAAAAATAAAGGGTCAAGATAAGAACGGTGAGCGATGAGATAGCTCCGGAGAGAACTGCCTTGCCAACGCCGATTACGCCGCCAAAGGCCGAAACCACATACTTACCGTCATGCAGCGAGGCACTTAATTTAGTCTGCAGAGAGTCAATGATTCCGTAATGTCTGTTGAGATTTCCGATGTAGGAATTGGACTTTAAATCTTGCAAAATTTTAGGAGCGCTCTTTACGAGATTATTCACCTGGGTGATGGCAGGTGGGATGATGACAGCCGCAAAGATTCCAACTCCCACGAGCACGACGAAGACGACGGTGGCTACCGCCCACTGTCGCTTCAATCCGCGGCGACGGAAGAGTTCAACAGCGGGGTTGAGTCCAGCGGCGAGAAATAGGGAGATGATTATCAGCACGAAGACCTGGCTGGCGCTGGCGAAAGCCTTAAGCACAGTAATGGCGATTACGGCCCCAGAGGCGGCTAAGAACCCGAAATAGAAGGGATGGCCCCTATCCACAGGGACGCCAGGGGCGCCCATGAAGGGTGGAATGGTCTCGTGTGAGAAATCACTCTCCCTGTTGCCAAAGGGCAGCCTGAGTTTCTTGAGCACCATAGTTTGATAATACGAGAAGATAGGGTCATGAGCGAGCTTCGGATCACGGGACTAAGCGAGGACATGCTCGCCCTTGCCGCCATGCCATGGCGCAAGCAGCTCGAGGATTGGCCAGAAGACCCTTATTTGACCAGTATGCGCGGGATTTCGCGCCATATCGTCCGCCTCATCCGTACCGGCTCGGGAGATCGCGATGTATTCGCGGTCAAAGAGACGGTTGAGGAGTTTGCCACTCGCGAGTACGCCACTTTGCGGGAGCTCAACATCCGCCACGCCCCCTGCGTAGAGCCCGTGGCAATCGTGGAGAATCGCCTAGACAACATGGCAACCCCACTTCCCGTCGCCTTGGTGACCCGCTACCTTCCCTTCTCTTTGCCCTATCGCGTCATTATGAGCGGAACGGTAACCCCACACGAGATCAACAACATGGCCAACGCGCTCGCGCTGCTCTTGGTCCGACTTCACCTGCTGGGATTCTGGTGGGGTGACTGCTCGCTCTCCAACACTCTCTTCCGCCAAGATGCCAACGAATACGCTGCCTATCTTGTCGATGCCGAAACGGGCGAATTCCAACCCACTTTGAGTAATGGTCAGCGCGAACATGATTTAGATATCGCGCAGTTTAATGTGGCCGCAGAATTAGAAGATCTCGCACTCGCAGGACTACTTCATCCAGGGATGGATCCAATTCGCGCCGCCGATCGCGTGATCTCGCGCTATCGCAGACTTTGGTCGATGTTGAAAGAGCCGCAAGTACTTGATCCGAGCGATCGTCACGCTGTCGAAAAGGCGATGCGCGCAGTGCAAGATTTGGGTTTCGCCGTCGAAGAGGTGGAAGTTACCCTGGATGGCGAGAAGGGTGCGCTTAAGTTTTCACCTAAGTTGGTGGCAGCTGGATATCACCAACATCGTTTGTACGAAATCATGGGAATACACGCGGAGGAGTTGCAGGCTAAGCGTCTGCTCGCCTCTTTTGACCGCTTCCGTGGTCGAGAGAAGAAGCCTCTGCCCACTATTGAAGATAGCGCTCGGCGCTGGCTCGCTGAGACCTACCACCGCGTCATCGATATGGTCCCCGAGGAGCTTCGCGGTCGCGTAGAGCCAGCACAGATGTTCCACGAGATTCTGGAGCATCGTTGGTATCTCGGTGAAAAAGCCGGTAAAGATTTGGGAATCACCTATGCAACCGAGGATTACATCCTCTCCATCTTGCCATTTAGAAATCCACCCATACAACAGGAAGCGGTAGTGGTCGATGAGTTCTCTTCCTAAAAATTTTGGCTCTGCCTTTGATCTAAGCGCGCTTCGCAGCCCAGCTGCCCCGCAAGAGGTGGCCGGGGTCTCGATCAATCAGGTGAACTTGATGCAAGAAGTACTTCCCGCCTCACATGAGCGAGTTGTGATTTTGATCTGTTGGTCGGCCCGTTCACCGCAATCGCAGACGGTCATGGCTGCGTTAGGCAAGTTGCTGCAAGAGGATGCCGCCAAACCGGAGGGTGCCGGATGGCTGCTTGGCAACGTAAACATTGATCTTGAGCCCGAGGTCGCACAAGCCTTGCAGGTTCAGGCCGTACCTCTCGCGCTGGCTGTAATCCAAGAGCAGATAGTTCCACTCTTCGAAACCGTGCCCACTCTGCCCCAATTGCGCGCTGTCATTGACAAAGTTCTCAGCCTCGCCGCGGAGCGCGGAATCGGTACAGCTCCCGAGGCTGGAGACCCCAGCGTGGAGGATAAATTGGAGCCAGAGGAGATTCGCGCTTTGGAGGCGCTAGACCTTGGTGACTTCGCGACCGCCCGCGCCACTTATAAAGAATGGCTAAACCGGGCGCCGAATAATCCCCTTGCCATCTTGGGATTGGCACAGGTGGAACTGCTGCTACGCATCGATGGCCTGGAGACCGATGATGTCATCCGACGTTCCAACGACGATAACTCGGATTTAGTTCTGTTGCGTCAGGCTGCCGATTGTGAGATCGCCCAGGGTAATTTTGAAGCAGCCTTTGCCCGTCTTATCGCCGCGGTTAAGCGAACTGCGGGGGATGAGCGCAAAGAAATGCGCGAGCATCTTGTAGGGTTATTCGCATTGGTGGATCCAGCAGATCCGATTTTGAACAAGGCACGACAACAGTTAGCGAGCGCACTCTTTTGACCCTGATCGTCAGCTCCCGTGAAAGATTAAACCTAAGCCTCCTCTTTCTCTTTTTTGGAGTGGCAGTTCTCTGCTTGGCTTCGCGTACCCCAGATATTAAACACAATCTCAATGTCAATAACGGAACCTACGGGGTCTTAGTTAGTCTTGGTGCAATCGGTGCGGTGATCGCATTTATGTTTGTTGGGCAGTTAACTCATCGCTATGGGGTGGGCCGCGTACTCGTCGTGACGGGAACTTTTACATACGGTCCAATCGCCCTGATTCCGCATATCCACACCCCCTGGCTCTTTGTTCTGGCAAATATCTTGCTCGCCGCCGGGTTTAATTCCTACAACATAGCTGTGCACCATCAAGCTCTTAAGCGCCAATTACTCAGCGGGGAGAAGAATATTCCTCGTCTGCACGGTGCATGGAGCCTTGGAACTTTACTCACAACATTGATCTCACTCGCAGTGACCTCCCATGTTTCACTGGCTTGGCATATTGATGTACTGATGTCATTGCTCTGGGTAGGAACAATGATTTCTATTTTTAGAATGCGACCATTCTTGATTGCGGGATCTACTGAATACACCGCAGATGAGCGGGTTCGAGTTATTGATACGTGGTCGATGCTCACGAGAGATCGGTACATAGCAATTGCGTATGTGTGCGCTGTGATGGTCGAGTTCTCTTCAAATGACTGGGTCACTTTGTCATCGCACCAGGAGATCAAGGCGAGCACTACCTTAAGCATTGTTCCTTACCTGGCGTTTATCCTCGGCATGACGATTGGCCGCTTAGGCTTTCACAAACTGCCAACGGCAGATCGTCCTGAAAGCTACTGGATCCGCCTCTCCTCGCGCATCGGTGGTGTAGGTTTCATTTTCTTCTTACTCCTTGCCAAATACTTTGCCAGCCGTAGCTTCGGAATGGCCTTTACTTGCGAGATTCTTGGATTTTTTATCGGTGGTATATGCGGTTCATTCTTTGCAGGAGTGCTCACCCAATTGGCCAGCCAACGATCGAGTTTTCCTGGCGGAGTGGTCGTTGCCCAGATTGGACTCGCTCTGGCCGTGCTGACCTTTTTGGTCAAGGTCGTCATTTCTTGGGTCGTGCAAGCGACTTCGATCACCTACGGACTTATGATTCCCGGCGGGCTAATGATCGCCTTCTCGTTATTTAAGAAGTTAGGCCCGCAAGAACTCGTTCGCGCTTAGAGAATCAACCAGAACCTTCGGTGTTACCAGCATCTGCGGCTGTGACATCTTCGATCTGATACTTATCGATCGCCTCTTTTACAACCTTCGACTTGATCTCACCGTTCTTTGCGAGTTGAGCGAGTGTTGCTACGACGATTGATTCAGCATCGACTTTGAAATGGCGACGCAGCGCTCCGCGAGTATCAGATAAGCCAAAGCCATCCGTTCCAAGTGAGTAAAAGTCCTGTGGAACCCAGGGAGCGATCTGATCTTGCACGGCTCGCATAAAGTCGCTCACCGCAATAACCGGTGCGTCAAAGACCTTCAGCTTCTTGGTGACATATGCAGTACGTTGATCATTGGGGTTGAGCAGGTTGTGGCGATCGGTTTTTAGACCATCGCGACGCAGCTCATTCCATGAGGTAACCGACCAGACATCGGCGCTAATACCAAAATCATCCATCAAGAGTTGTTGCGCCTTGAGCGCCCAGTTGAGTGCGACCCCCGAAGCAAGAATGTTGACTTCGTTCTTACCCTTCTTGGTGGCGGGGGCGTAAAGGTACATACCTTGAAGCAGACCTTCAACATCGAGGTTTTCGGGCTCTGCAGGTTGCATGTAAGGCTCGTTGTAGAGGGTTAGATAGTAGTAGACATTCTCGCTATCCTCGCCGTACATACGACGCAGCCCATCTTTTACGATGTGTCCTACCTCGTAGCCAAATGCGGGGTCATAAGCGAGGACTGCTGGATTGGTAGATGCAAGCAGAAGTGAGTGGCCATCCTCGTGTTGCAATCCTTCGCCATTGAGGGTGGTGCGCCCTGCAGTGGCTCCCAGCACAAATCCACGACAGAGTTGATCGGCTGCAGCCCAGAAGGCATCGCCTGTCCGTTGGAAACCGAACATTGAGTAGAAGATGTAGATCGGAATCATTGGTTCATCGTGTGTTGAGTAGGAAGAGCCCACTGCGGTGAACGATGCAGTTGAACCGGCCTCATTAATGCCCTCGTGCAAGATGACACCGGATGTTGACTCTTTGTAAGACAACATGAGTTCGCGGTCGACAGATGCATAAGTCTGACCCAGCGGAGAGTAAATCTTGAGCGTTGGGAAGAGGCTATCCATACCGAAGGTGCGGGCCTCATCGGGGATAATCGGAACAAAGCGCTTGCCAATATCGGGATCCTTAACGAGATCCTTAAGAAGACGTACGAAGGCCATCGTTGTTGCAACCTCTTGCTGGCCCGAGCCGCGCTTGACCGAGTCATACGTTGAGTCAGCGGGCTGTGGCAGCGGACGTGAAACCTTGCGGCGAGAGGGAACAGATCCACCGAGTTCACGGCGACGTTCCATCATGTACTTGTACTCCTCGGACTCCACACCGGGGTGGTAGTACGCAGGTAACTTCGCATCGATTGCAGAATCTGGAAGCGGGATGTGAAGAGTATCGCGGAACTGAATGAGATCCTCGTGGGTCATCTTCTTCATCTGGTGCGTTGAGTTCCGAGCCTCGAAGTGCGAACCGAGAGTCCAACCCTTGATCGTCTTTGCCAAAATCACAGTTGGCTTGCCATTGCGCGCTGTCGCAGCCTTGTAGGCGGCGAAGAGTTTACGGTAGTCATGTCCGCCACGCTTTAGACCCCAGATCTTCTCATCGCTCCAGTCAGCGACAAGCGCCGCGGTCCGTGGGTCGCGGCCGAAGAAGTGTTCGCGGACATATGCGCCGCTTTCTGCCTTGAATGTTTGATAGTCCCCATCGGTAGTGCGGTTCATAAGATCTACAAGTGCACCTTCACGATCATTTTGAAGAAGCTCATCCCACTCACGTCCCCATACAACCTTGATGACATTCCAACCTGCGCCTCTGAAGATCGACTCGAGCTCTTGAATGATCTTGCCGTTTCCGCGGACTGGACCATCAAGGCGTTGTAGGTTGCAGTTGATAACAAAGTTGAGGTTATCGAGGCCTTCGCGCGCCGCAAGACTGATCGCACCTAGGGTCTCTGGCTCATCGCACTCGCCATCACCTAAGAAAGCCCAAACATTCTGATCTGAGGTGTCCTTGATTCCGCGTCCGTGTAAGTAGCGGTTGTAGCGCGCCTGATAAATCGCATTGATCGGGCCAAGTCCCATCGAAACGGTTGGGAACTGCCAGAACTCTGGCATCAACCGTGGGTGTGGGTACGAGGATAAACCGCCACCCGAGTGCGAGAGTTCCTGGCGGAAACCATCCATCTGATGTTCCGTGAGGCGACCTTCTACAAATGCCCGGGCATACATTCCTGGACTGGCATGGCCTTGGAAGAAAATTTGATCGCCGCCACCGGCATGCTCTTGTCCACGGAAGAAGTGATTGAAACCAACCTCATAGAGTGAAGCGGATGAAGCAAATGTCGAGATGTGTCCGCCAACGCCGACTCCGGGACGTTGTGCGCGATGCACCATGATCGCGGCATTCCAACGCACAATGGCGCGGATGCGACGTTCGATCGCCTCATCACCAGGGAAATCGGGTTCACGGTCGGTTGGAATTGTGTTGATGTAATCAGTGGTGCGTAGCGCGCCGACTCCCAACTTCTTATCTTGCGCGTGCTGCAAGAGTGAGAGCATGATGTAACGGGCGCGGGTGGGTCCAGCGGCCGCTAGCAGTGAGTCAAGTGAGGCTTTCCACTCGGCGGTCTCTTGCGGATCTAAATCAACTAGTTGATCGATCAAGTTGTTCGGGGTATCGATGAATTGGTTGAATCCGCTCGCTTCGCTCATAGGAAGAGTTTATTCACATCAAAAGGCTTGCGCTCACGCCAGAAGTTGAGTGGACTACTCCTACTCGCCCGCTATCGGGTGGGGGCTCTAGGACGGGCCGTATCAACTATCTAAGGAAGGCCGGAGGTTAAGGTGAACTCCCTACAGGGGCTAGCGGCGAGTGTTGACCGCCTCGGTTTGGTGCCCGGGGAATTGATACTTGAGGTCGGGTCGTATACGGACTCCGACTCCCAGTTGCGCCTTGCCATCGAGGCGAAAATTGGTACCCCCCTTCTAACCGGCCAGGTAGATGAAGTTGTGGATGCAGTGCTCCTCTGGTGGCGCGAGGGTGATGGGGATCTCGTCGATGACCTCGTCGATGCCCTGACCTACCTCAGCGAAAACGGGCCGATCTGGCTCTTAACCCCTAAAGTTGGGTTGGCAGACCATGTAGAGCCGAGCGATATCCAAGATGCCGCTCCAACCGCTGGTCTAACTCAGACAGTCTCATTTTTAGCCGCACCCAACTGGACCGCGACCAAACTAGTCGCGCGAAAGAGTGCCAAACGGTAGGGAAGTAGAAAAATGTCATTAGCAATCGGCGATGCAGCCCCAGATTTCACCCTCACAAACCAATTCGGTGAAGATGTCACCCTCTCTTCCTTCAAGGGGAAGAAGAATGTCGTAATCGTTTTCATCCCATTCGCTTTTACGGGCACTTGCACCGGCGAGCTCTGCGCCCTGCGCGATGATCTCTCCGCTTTCCAAAATGAGAACGCCGAACTGTTGGCCATCTCTTGTGATTCCATGTTCACTCAAAAGGTTTTTGCAACTCAAGAGAACTACAACTTCCCAGTACTCTCCGATTTCTGGCCACATGGTGAAGTAGCAGAAGCCTATGGCGTCTTCAACGCCGAGCGTGGATGCGCCGTTCGTGGCACCTTCATCATCGATAAAGAGGGCGTGCTGAGTTGGCAGGTCATCAATGGCTTGGGCGATGCTCGTAACATTGGCGATTACAAGGCTGCGCTCGCTGCCCTTTAAGAAAAAGCGGTATTCCAACGTATTTTTGGCCTGCCCCACTTACTCAGGTACAGTGGGGCACTCAATACCGGGCGGTTAGCTCAGCGGTAGAGCGCTTCGTTTACACCGAAGATGTCGGGGGTTCGAAACCCTCACTGCCCACAAA
>JANXZW010000015.1 GCA_025355305.1 Actinomycetes bacterium
AAACTTAAAGCGAAATTCGTCGAAGAAGCGAAGCAGGTAGCCGGACTCACCGTCAATAGCGTCATCTTGGTTGGCGAGCGGGCCGCTGAAGTCGAAGGAGCTCTCTCCGCTGCGCTGGAACTTTCAGAAACTACTGGGGCAAAATTGGCTTGGATTCCGCGCCGCGCTGGTGAGCGCGGCGCGTTGGCGGCCGGTGCTATCGGCAACTTGCTACCGGGAAATCGTCCCGTGACAGATTCTGCAGCGCGGGTAGACATGCAAAGTGCGTGGGGGGTTGAAACACTCCCTGCAACCCCAGGTCTCTCCACTGCAGAGATCCTCGCAAGCCTTGCCGACAACTCACTAGATGCCGTGCTCATTGGCGGAGTCGATCCAATGGATATTTCCGCGCAGGCGCTCAACCAACTCCTCAACACCTTTGTAGTCTCACTCGAGATCTCACATAGTTCAATTACGGCCATTGCTGATGTCGTGCTTCCGGTAGCCGCAGTCGTAGAGAAGAGCGGTTCGTACCTGGACTGGCGCGCAAGCGCTCGCCGTTTTGATAAGGGCGTAGAGGATGCCGACTTGCGCAGCGATGTACGCATTCTCTCGATCTTGGCCGATGAACTAGGTAAGCCAATCAACCTTCCAACTGTGAGCGCAACCGCTCGCGAGATTGAATCCCTGGGTCTTTGGGATGGTGCCCGTGTAACTTTCAGCAAGAGAGATTTGGCTCCCGCTAATCCCAGCGAACTCACTCTGGTCTCCTGGCGCTTCTTGCTCGATCTTGGATCCCTACAACAGGGCGAGGCAAATCTCGCCGGAACTGCTAAGCAGGCGCGTGCACATATCTCGGCTGCCCTAGCGGCAAAGCTAGGCGTTGCCGAGGGGGAGCTCATCGCCATTAGTAGCGAGCAAGGCTTCCTAGAGCTTCCGGTCTCTATCCGAGAGATCGCGGATCATTTAATCTGGGTACCCCGCAACTCTCCAGAGTCACAAGTGATTGCATCCCTTGGATTTACCAGCGGCGCGGTGAAGGTGGCGAAGCGATGACAACCACAGAACTGATCGGACAAGATCCTGGTTGGCTGATTCTGGTCAAGGGTCTCTTCATCTTTGTCTTCTGTGTGGTCTCTACCCTGATGGCTGTTTGGGGAGAGCGCAGAATAGTGGCTCGCATGCAGATGCGACTTGGTCCAAATCGCGTGGGAAAATTTGGCTTGCTGCAATCTCTCGCTGATGGCGTAAAGCTTGCCCTCAAGGAAGATCTGATTCCCGCCGCTGCCGATAAAATCGTATTTGTCGTAGCGCCGATCATCTCCGCCACTACCTGTTTCATGGCCTTCGCCGTAATTCCATTTACCGGCAAGGTAAATCTCTTTGGCCACAAGACGGCGCTGCAGTTGACCGATCTTCCAGTAAGCGTCCTTTATATCTTGGCCATTGCCTCGATCGGGGTCTATGGCATTGTCTTAGCAGGTTGGTCCTCAGGTTCTACCTACCCACTACTCGGTGGATTGCGCTCTAGCGCTCAGGTCATTTCCTATGAGGTCGCGATGGGTCTCTCGCTCGTTGCAGTCTTTATCTACTCTGGCAGCATGTCGACCTCAGAGATTGTTGCCGCGCAACATCAATGGTGGTTCTCTGTGATCTTGTTCCCATCATTTGCGATCTATGTCATCTCCATGGTGGGTGAGACCAATCGCGCTCCCTTCGACTTAGCGGAAGCAGAAGGTGAGCTCGTCGGCGGATTTCACACCGAATACTCCTCACTGAAATTCGCACTCTTCTTCTTGGCTGAGTACGTAAATATTGTCGCGGTCTCCGCGCTCGCCACCACGCTCTTCATGGGCGGTTACCACGCACTTCCAGGTCTGACCTTCACCGAGAGTTGGTTGGGTGGCTGGTTCACTCTCTTCTGGTTTGTCGGAAAAATTGTCGCCTTCTTCTTCCTGTTCGTCTGGCTGCGTGGAACTCTCCCTCGCCTGCGCTACGACCAATTTATGAAGTTCGGTTGGAAGGTCTTAATACCAACGAGTTTGATCTGGATCCTTGTCCTAGCAACCCTGCGCGTAATGTCCCAGCGCGCTGTGAGCCGAATGGTTCTTCTTGGATTTAGCATCGGTGTTGTGCTGCTCGTAGTTCTCGTGACAACGCTCTACGACCGCAACAGCGCTAAAGCCAAAGCCGCAGCGCATCTACCAGAGATGCCCCAGCCATCATTCCCCGTTCCAGCCCTGCCGGGGCAATCCCTCCCTAACCAAAATATTGTGAGCCAGTTCGAATTGGTTCCAGAGTTGGAGAACCAGAATGGCTGATGAAGCGAAGAGTTTCTCGCAACAACTACAGGGATTCTGGGTCACCTTTGCGACCATGTTCAAGAAGGTCAACACAGTGCAGTACCCCGAGGTCAAAGAGCCAACAGCTGAACGCTTTCATGGTCGTCATCAACTCAATCGTTATGACGATGGCTTAGAGAAATGTATTGGTTGCGAACTCTGTGCGTGGGCCTGTCCTGCAGATGCTATTTATGTAGAAGGTGCTGATAACACAGAGGAGGAGCGCTTCTCACCTGGTGAACGCTTTGGTCAGGTGTATCAGATCAACTACCTGCGTTGCGTCTTCTGCGGTCTCTGTATCGAAGCCTGCCCAACTCGGGCGCTGACCATGACCAACGAATACGAGTTGGCAGATAATCAACGCTCTAAGTTAATTTTTGAGAAGGAAGATCTCCTAGCGCCACTGCGTCAAGGCATGATCGCTCCTCCGCATCCAATGTATCCAGACTCCAGCCACCTCAATTACTACAAGGGCGAGATCACGGGGTCACATCCATCTCAGGCATCACAGGCGCCACAGGGCGAGCAGCTCTCTCAGGAGCAGAGTTAACATGTTACAAAGTGCGTTCCACTTTGGGTTAACGATAGGTCGCACGGGAACGCCCGAAGCTGTGCAATTTTGGATCTTGGCACCTTTAGCGGTGATGGCGGCGCTTGGCATACTGCTTGTAAAGAAGGCGGTGCACTCGGCGCTCTTGATGGCTTGGGTCATGGTCACGCTCGCCATCTTCTACATAGCCGAAGACGCGCTCTTCTTGGGAATTGTCCAGATAGTTGTCTATACCGGCGCAGTGATGATGCTCTTCCTCTTCATCCTGATGTTAGTCGGCGTCGATAGCTCTGAATCCTTTGTCGAGAATTTAAAGGGGCAACGGATTCCTTCAATCATCGCTGCGCTCGGACTCGGAGGATTGATCGCTTCGCTAGTGGGCCGCGCCGCCGTTGTTTCACCAGCGGCTGGTTTAGCGGCAGCCAATGCAGGGGGCAATGTTCAGGGCCTTGCCAAACTTCTCTTTACGCAATATGTCTGGGCTTTTGAAGTCGTATCCGCACTCCTCATTACCGCTGCGCTCGGCGCCATGGTCCTGGCTCACTCGCAGAAGGTGCGCTCACCATTTGCACAACGCGACCTCTCCGTCGCGCGATTCCGAAAGGCAAGCTTGGCAGATGCCGCAGGACTTCCCACCTCGGGTGTCTTTGCTCGACACAATGCCGTCGATGTACCAGCACTCCTTCCCGATGGATCCCCAGCGCCCACCTCGGTCTCACAGACTCTGCGCGCCCGCGGTGACATTATCTCCAGCTCTGGTTTTGAACTTAAGTCCATTGAAGAGCAGGAGGACTAAATGGATATCTCGAATTACCTCTACCTCTCGGTAATCTTGTTTACGATCGGTGCTCTCGGTGTATTGATTCGACGCAATGCGATCGTCATCTTTATGTGTATCGAGTTGATGCTCAATGCCTCTAACTTGGCACTCGTCACCTTTTCGCGCAGCAACGGCAACCTCGATGGTCAGGTCGCTTCCTTCTTCACGATGGTGGTAGCCGCTTGTGAGGTCGTGGTTGGACTGGCAATTATCGTAACTATTTATCGCTCCCGCCGATCGGCATCAGTTGATGATGCCAGTTTGTTGAAGAACTAATGAGAACCAGCAGCCACTTGGTCTACCTGATCGCTCTTCCCCTCCTGAGCGCGGCGCTCCTCCTTGTTCTAGGACGGATCGCTGACAAGTGGGGTCATCTGCTTGCAACCTTCATCTCGGCAACGACTTTTGCTATCGGCGTCGCTGAATTCTTCTCGATGCACGGTCAGAGCGGTGGAAATCGCGCGGTCACTCAGAAGGTTTTTGAGTGGATCGCTGTTGGAAACCTTAAGGTCGATGCCTCACTCTTGCTTGATCAACTTTCAATTTGCTTCGTGCTCCTTATCACCGGTGTTGGAACTCTGATCCATATTTACTCAATTGCGTATATGGAGCACGATAAAGATCGTCGCCGCTTCTTCGCTTATCTCAATCTATTTATTGCGGCGATGTTGCTGCTAGTTCTAGGCGATTCCTATCTCAATTTATATGTTGGCTGGGAGGGTGTAGGCCTAGCCTCCTACCTGCTCATCGGTTTCTGGAATCAGAATCCCGCTTACGCGGTTGCCGCAAAGAAGGCATTTATTGCAAACCGAGTGGGCGATGTCGGCCTTTCAATTGCAATCATGATCTCCTTCGCGCAGTTCGGTACCGTCTCCTTTGTAGGAGTGAAAGCGGGAGCCGCGCACGCCTCACCTGTGGCTCTTAGCGCAATAGGTGCAATGCTCTTGCTCGCCGCTGCCGGAAAGTCCGCGCAATTCCCGCTGCAGTCGTGGCTCGGTGATGCGATGGCTGGTCCAACACCGGTATCCGCTCTTATCCACGCAGCGACAATGGTGACCGCTGGTGTCTACCTGATAACGCGCTCCAACTTCATCTTTGACGCATCATCTACCGCACGGATCTTGGTGGTCACTGTTGGGGTGATAACCCTGCTCTTCGGTGCGATTGTTGGTACAGCAAAAGATGACATCAAGAAGGCGCTAGCTGCTTCCACGATGTCGCAGATCGGCTACATGATTTTGGCAACCGGTCTCGGTCCGGTCGGATATGCCTTTGCGATCATGCATCTTCTGACCCACGGCTTCTTCAAGGCAGGAATGTTCTTGGGTGCTGGATCCGTCATGCACGGCATGGAGGATGAGGTCAACATGCGCAAATACGGCGGATTGGCAAGGTTGATGCCAATTACCGCAGTGACATTTGGATTGGGTTATCTCGCGATCCTTGGCGTCCCGCCATTCGCTGGTTTCTACTCCAAGGACAAGATTATTGAGACCGCCTTCAATCAAGGTGGCGGTAAGGGGATTCTTCTGGGCGGCGCTGCACTGATTGGAGCAGGTATTACCGCTTTCTACATGACTCGCGTGGTTGTACTTACCTTCTCTGGGGCTCGACGTTGGAAAGATGGCGCCCACCCCCACGAAAGTTCGATACTTATGTGGGCTCCCATGGTGGTTCTGGCTATCGGCTCTGTTGCATCGGGTTTCTTACTGAGTTTTGGTAGCTCGCTGGTTAACTGGTTGCAGCCGGTGGTTAATGCCTCCAATGCTGTTGGTGGCAAAGAGTTGATGAAGCCGCTAGTCGTATCTCTTCTGGCGCTTGTGGTTGTCATTCTCGGCGCCGGGTATGCAATCACAAAGTACCGCACGGTTCCAGATGTAGCACCAGAGAAGGTTTCGCTCTTCACGAAGGCTGCGCGTAAGGATCTCTATCAAGATGATCTCAATGATGCACTCTTGGTTAAGCCCGGCAAGGCCCTCACGCTGGGACTTGTGGCGACAGATAACTATGTGATTGATGGCGCGGTGCGATTAGTCGGATGGGTTCTCTCTGAAATTTCAGATGTGCTTCGCAAGATTCAAAACGGTTATGTCCGCACATATGCGTTGATTATGTTGGCAGGCATCTTCATTGGTGCCCTCATCATCTGGGTGGTTACGGCATGAACCTCTTAACGACCACAATTCTCCTTCCGCTTCTTGGCACTCTCGCTCTTGCCCTTGCCCCGCGTGGAAATACTCGGCTGATCAAGATTATTGCGCTTATTTCTTCGCTAGTGACTCTCGTCAGCTCGCTATTGATGCTTACCAAATACAAGTTTGGTGTAACGGGTTTCCAACTTGCCTCTTCGCATTCCTGGTTCAAAGTATTCAATATTAACTATGCAGTTGGTATCGATGGCCTCGCTCTCGTGCTGATCCTTCTTACAACTGTCCTTGTTCCGATTGTGGTGGTTGGCGGATGGAATGAAGCGGAGGGCGGACGCTGGAGCGTAAAAACCTTCTATATGCTGATTCTCGCTCTTGAGATGTTCTTGGTCGCCGTCTTTGCAGCAACAGATCTCTTCCTCTTCTATGTAATCTTTGAAGTGATGCTGATTCCGGTCTACTTCTTGATCGGTGGCTATGGTCGCGGAGATCGCGCCGCGGCTGCTTTAAAGTTCCTTCTTTATAGCCTCTTCGGTGGGCTCTTGATGCTCGCTGCGGTTATTGGTCTCTTCGTCATATCGCTGCGCCAGGGCCACGGCTCCTTTGACGTTACAACGCTCTCTCACCTCAAGATCAGCCACAACACCCAAGACTGGCTCTTCCTCGGCTTCTTCATCGCCTTTGCCATTAAAGCTCCGCTCTTCCCATTTCATACCTGGTTACCTGCAGCGGCGCGTTCGGCAACTCCTGGAACATCTATTTTGGTGCTCGGAGTTCTAGACAAGGTGGGAACGTACGGGATGATCCGTTTCTGTCTTACCTTATTTCCGGAGGCGACAAAGACTTTTGCTCCTTACATCATCGTACTTTCGCTGCTTTCCATTATTTACGGTGCGTTCCTGGCGATTGGGCAGAAGGATCTCAACTCTTTGATCGCTTTTACCTCTATCTCGCACTTTGGATTTATCGTGCTGGGAATCTTTGCACTGACCAGCCAAGGCATTACCGGGGCCTCTCTCTATATGGTCAACCATGGTTTTTCGACTGCAGCGCTCTTCCTGGTCGGTGGCTGGATGGTGCAGCGCCGCAAGTCAACGCAGGTAGAAGATTTTGGCGGACTGCAACGAATAACGCCGGTTATGGCTTGGTGCTTCTTTATCGCTGGGCTCTCCGCGCTGGCGCTGCCTGGACTCTCTAGCTTTGTCAGCGAATTCTTGGTACTTATTGGAACGTTTACCCGCTACCCCGCAGCGGCGGTCATAGGAACTCTTGGAATCATCCTGGCTGCGCTATACGTTCTTATCTTGGTCCAACGCTCTTTGCACGGTCCACTTCAGGAAGGTAATGAAGAGACGCCAGATCTCAATTGGCGTGAAAAAGTTGCGATTGCGCCGGTAATCCTCGCGCTAGTTCTTCTCGGTTTCTATCCCAAGCCTGCAATTCATCTCATCGACCCAGCTACGAGCCAGATAATGCTCGCAGCTGGGGCAAGTGACCCAACACCATTGGCAGGTCGATAATGCTGACTACTCCGGCTCTTGATTACAACCTACTCGCACCGATCCTGATCGTCTTGGGAGGTGCGCTCCTCGGTGTCCTCGTCGAAGGCTTTATTGGTAAGGCGTATCGTGCACGCATTCAAATCATTATCGCTCTCATTGCTGTTGCAACCGCGTTCGGTTGGGTAATTTCGATTCGCACAAAGATTTCGCAGGTCGCCGCGGTAGATTCGGTTTCAATCGATGGTGGTGGGCTCTTTATGCAGGGAGCCATACTGGCTCTCGCCTTTGTTGCTCTTCTCTTCTTCACTCAAAATGACCACTTCGCGCCACAGGCATCTGCGCTACCGGGTTCTATAGAGGAAGCTGAAGCTATCCGTTCCGGTCTGCAAATGACCGAGATATATCCGCTGGTGCTCTTTGCCATCGCGGGGATGTTGCTCTTCCCCGTTGCGCACGACCTGATCACTCTCTTTGTAGCCCTTGAGGTTCTTTCGATTCCGCTCTACATCATCACCGGTTTAGCGCGTCGTCGTCGCCTGCTCTCCCAAGAGGCCGCTCTTAAATACTTCCTACTGGGTGCTTATTCCTCAGCCTTCTTTCTATTCGGCGGAGCCTTCTTATATGGATTTTCCGGCAGCCTCTCCCTTGGGGTCATTCGGACCACGGTGGCATCCACAGGAGCGAACCACATATTCCTATACCTAGGGGTTCTCTTTATATCTGTGGGACTTCTCTTCAAGGTCGGCGCAGTTCCATTCCACTCTTGGACTCCAGACGTGTATCAAGGAGCACCCACTCCAGTAACTGGATTTATGGCGGCCTGTACCAAGGTCGCGGCATTTGGAGCAATGTTCCGGATCTTTATAGTCGCCTTTGGTGCGATTCAAAACGATTGGCGCCCACTCTTTGTTGGCGTTGCAATTATTACGATGGCTGGCGGTGCAATCGCTGCGATCGTGCAACGTGATGTGAAGAGAACTCTCGCCTACTCATCGATCACCCATGCTGGCTTCTTGCTCGCCGGTGTGATTGCACTGAGCAAGGCCGGTCTTACCTCTCTGATGTTTTACTTAGTTGCCTATGGCTTCGCGACGATCGGTGCCTTTGGAATTGTGACTCTTGTTCGCGATTCAACTGGTGAAGTTAATGACCTCAATCGCTGGGCTGGCTTGGCGAAGAAGTCCCCAGGCGTTGCAAGCGCCTTTGCCTTGTTCCTGATGAGCTTCGGTGGAATCCCGCTTACTGCTGGCTTTATTGCCAAGTTCTCCATCTTCACCGCTGCCTACGAGTCGGGAAATATCGCAATTGTTGTAGTCGGTGTTATCTCCAGCGCAATCGCCCTCTTCTTCTACCTTCGCGTTGTCCTGATTATGTTCTTTAAAGAACCCACAGATGACACGGTGAGCGTTGCTGTTCCCTCGTTCTTAGTCAGCGCTGGAATCGTGATCTGCTTCGTCATCACATTGGTTTTAGGTGTTTATCCAAACTTGCTATTCAATCTGGCTAACACGATGACCACGCTAGTTCCTTGATTAATCCCCAGTTACTTCGCTAAAGGGATTTGATTCACCGCGCATCTGCGGATGATCATAAAAATCTTGAATGATGGGGAGAAGAAGGTGTGGCTTGACCTTATGCGTAGCATGAGGAGAGCCAGGAATTATTGCTAATCGTCCATTTGCAAGCGCTTGAAATAGCTCAACACCATGGTGCGGGGTAAAAGGTTCATCATCGCCATTTACAACTAGTACCGGGCAGGTGATTGTCGCCAGCTCCGCTACCGTCATATTTGGCTCGCTCTCCCAAACCTCGTGGGCCTTGTAGATGATGCGATCTAAAGTGTGAGGTGAGTCAGGGGAGCGCTCGGCAAATTCCGCGCGGTTTTCGTCGCTGATAATTACCTCACCGCCCAAGGTGAGCCCGGCATCCCAGGTGAAATTGGTACCGGTAGCGATGATCGATAGCACAAGATCGGGTCTAGCAATAGCAACAAGAAGCGCAATAATTCCCCCATCGCTATGTCCGAGAAGATGCGTCGGGGCCCCTATGACATCTTCGATATATGCAATTGCCTCGTCGCGTTGGAAATCAAAGTGGTAGAAGCCATCGCGAATGCCCGTGCGACCATGCGCTGTGCGATCGTATCCATATACGTGAAAGCGATCTTCTACAGCAGGCAATATGTGAGGTGCAAAGTTCTCAGTTGCGCTGAGGCCACCATGGAGAAGCAAGAGTGGTTCGCCATTGTGAGAAAATTCAACGCTCCATGTTTGGTGTCCACGAAGATTGAGGTAGCTCATAGGTCAGACCGAATCCATAATATGGCGGTTGCCGCGATCAAAGGTGAAGTAGTTCCAGCCCCAGTCGGCGATCGTGCCGATCCGATTGCGGCCACCCATCAAATAAAAAATATGGAGGAAGAGCCAACCAAACCAGGCGATGGGGCCACTGATCTTGAGCTTCTTGACTTGGATGATCGCCTTATGCCGACCGATCGTTGCCATGGATCCCTTATCTTTGTAGAGGAAATTTTTCAGTTCCTGACCCTTTGACAGACGCTTGATCTGTTCAGCTACAAAACGACCTTGCTGCATCGCAACTGGGGCAACCTGTGGCAAGAAGCGGCCATTAACTCCGCGAGCGCCCGCGCAGTCCCCGATTGCCCAGACATATGGGTAGTTGGTGACCTGAAGGGTCTCGTCGGTCTTGAGGCGGAATCCTTCGGTAGGAACGTTGAGATCGTAGATAGCAGGTGAGCTGGTAACCCCCGCGGCCCATACCGTCACATGCGCGCGCATCGAGGTGCCATCAACAAAATTAATCTGCCCAAACTCTAAAGATTTCACTGCACTTTTCAACATGAGATTGACGCCGAGTTTCTGCAGTTCGCGCTGAGCCTTGTCGGTGAGTGATTGGTCAAACATCGGCAGAATGCGCGGACCAGCCTCTACCAGGTAAACATCTATATTTGCCGCCGCTTCTGCTTGGTCGTTATGAAGAGGACCTTTGATGAGCTCGGCTATAGCCCCAGCCATCTCTACCCCTGTTGGGCCACCGCCGACGATGACGACCTTCAGACGAGTGTCATCCCGAAAGCGACATAAATCCTCGTAGCGGCGCATAATTTCAGAGCGAATGGCTAAGGATTCGTGAATTGATTTCATACCGAGCCCAAACTCGTTGACACCGGGGATGCCAAAGTCAGCGGTCACAGAACCTAGGGCGACCACGAGATGGTCAAAAGCAATTACTTCACTGCTATCTAGTTTGACCGTCTTGTTCTTATGGTCAACCGAGATTGGAGAGCCCATGTGGAAACGGCCGCCTGCTTGACGTAAGGCGCCGCGAATTGGGTAGGCGATGTGATCAGCAGCAATACCAGCCGTTGAAACCTGGTAGAGCAATGGCAGAAAGGTCTGATAATTATTGCGGTCAACTACCGTGATCTCCGCATCATGGCCCAGGGCCTGCGCCGCGGCGAGGCCGCCGAAGCCCCCACCCAGAATGACAACGCGCGGTTTAGCCATCAAAACACTCTTTTCATCTCACCTAATTTATCTCCACAGTCTACTGTGTGGGATATGAGCGCAACTCCAGAGCTCCATAAGGTGCTGGTCACTGGCGCCTCGGGCTATGTTGGGAGTCGGTTGGTGACAGCTCTCCTACCCCATGGTGTCCATGTGAGAGTTCTGGTGCGTGATCCTGCAAAGATCATGGGACAACCTTGGTATGAAAAGGTAGAAGTTGCAGTGGGTAGCGCAACTGAATACGCCCAACTCGTGGAGGCCTTGAAGGGCATACACACCGCCTTCTATCTGCTCCATTCAATTGGTGCGGGGCCACGATTTGATGAGGTGGAGTCGAAGATGGCACTTACCTTTGGTCAGGCTGCAGAAGATGCAGGTGTTTCACAGATTGTATATCTCGGAGGAATTGTCAGTAGTGGCGGAAATAAAGCGAGTCAACATCTTGCCTCGCGAGCACATACCGGAAGTGCTTTAGCAGAATTTAAAGTTCCCGTTCTGCAATTGCGAGCTGGAATTATTATTGGCTCTGGCTCTGCCTCCTTCGAGATGATCCGTCATATGACCCACCGCCTCCCAGTTATGATCACGCCAAAGTGGGTAAGCAATCGAACGCAACCAATAGCGATTCGCGATGTTCTTTACTACTTGATGCAGGCGGCCGAACTGCCTGCGCCAGTTGCTGGGACCTTTGATATCGGAGGTCCTAATATTTTCACCTACGGAAATTTGATTAAGGAATTTGCCAAGGTCGCCAAGTTGCGGAGGCGAATTATTATCAAGGTGCCTTTCTTATCAGTGTGGTTATCTAGTTTGTGGATCGGCCTGGTCACACCAGTTCCCGTTGCACTCGCGCGTCCTTTGGTCGGTTCATTGGTCAATGAGTCCACCGTTGATCAGAGCCAGTCAATTTCGCAGCTCATTCCACCTCCACCCTCTGGCTTATTGTCGGTAGATAAGGCATTTGAATTGGCCCTCTCCAAACTCCTGCACCACGAAGTTGAGTCACGCTGGTCCGACGCCAACGCATTTATGCCTCCGTGGCAAAAGACACAATCTGATCCTGCGTGGGCAGGGGAGGCGGAGTATCACGACGAACAGGTTGTCTATAGCGAAGCCTCACTGACTTCACTTTGGCAGTGCGTTGAAGAGATCGGAGGGGAGCGCGGTTGGTACGGCGCCGATGCACTGTGGTGGCTGCGCGGCCTCCTCGATCGCCTCTTAGGAGGAGTTGGACTACGTCGTGGCAGACGCCATCCTCTCTATCTGCGCCAAGGCGAAAGTTTGGATTTCTGGCGCGTTGAGAGTCTGCGCTCCAATCATCAATTGACGCTAAAGGCCGAAATGATTCTGCCAGGTAAGGCCTGGCTGCAGTTCACGGTTGATGAGGTCGACCGCGATGGCAAGACCGTGCGCCGCCTCACTCAACGGGCGAGTTTTCAACCAAAGGGGATAGGCGGGCATCTCTATTGGGGGTTGGTACTGCCTTTTCACCGCTTGATCTTCCCAAGGATGGCGAAAAACATGTTGAAAGAGGCTCTGCTGAAGGATGAGATACTGAAAGACGCACTTCTAAAAAATGAGACATTGAAAGACCCAGGCAACGAGGCCCGCAAAAGCTAGAGCTAAGGCAACACGAAGAGCGAGATCGCCTTGTTACCTGTAAATATCCGCTGCGCGACTTATCATCAGAGAATGGAATTGCGAGAGAGCGCCACTTCAAACCCTGCTTCAGAGGGTGAACTCAGCGAGCTTGAGGTGCGGATCTTGGATTTTGAGAAGCAGTGGTGGCGTTACGCCGGTGCAAAGGAGTCCTCTATCAAAGAACTCTTCAACCTCACCCCTCCTGCCTACTACCAACTCCTGAACAACCTTATCGACCGAGAGGCTGCCCTCTTGAGCCAGCCGATGCTGGTCAAGCGGCTACGCCGGCTACGGGAGAGCCGCACGGAAGCGCGCGCCGCTGGTTTTCGACTCTAATCTAGCTATTTGACCCTGCAATCTTCCCGTCTATCCCCGTCCAATCTCCCTGTCTGGCCCCCGTCTAGCCCCTGTCTGGCCCCCGTCGCCTCTCTAAATCGAGCTACCCCCGTTTGGCAGCGCTCTACGCCTTTAGGTACAGTTTGGTTAGCACTCTCGCCCTCACTCTGCTAATTGCTCCAGGTTAATCACCGCAGGCAAAGAGCGTGGGCTGGCGCGGAGTGGAAATCCAAGGTTGCCAAGTTAAAAGATAAAGGGAGCACATCATGGCAGTTGCCATTAAGCCACTTGAAGATCGCATCGTCGTTAAGGCCATTGAGGCCGAGCAGACCACAGCATCTGGACTCGTTATCCCAGATACTGCAAAGGAGAAGCCACAGGAGGGCACGGTTGTTGCCGTAGGCCCAGGTCGCTTTGATAACGGTGTTCGTATTCCAATTGATGTAAAAGTTGGAGACGTTGTCCTTTATAGCAAGTACGGCGGGACCGAAGTGAAGTACAGCAACGAGGAATTTTTGGTCCTCTCTGCCCGCGATGTACTAGCCATCATTGAGAAGTAATCGACATGGGTAAAACTCTTTCATTTGACGAGAAGGCTCGTCGCTCGATGGAACGCGGCGTAAATATCCTCGCCGATACCGTCAAAGTCACACTTGGCCCTCGCGGCCGCAATGTCGTGCTCGCTAAGGGTTACGGCGCACCGTTAATCACAAACGATGGCGTCACAATCGCTAAAGAGATTGAACTAGAAGATCCAGCAGAAAATATGGGTGCGCAGCTCGTTAAGCAAGTTGCTGAGAAGACAAACGATGTTGCCGGTGATGGAACTACCACCGCGACCGTTCTCGCTCAGGCAATGGTTCGCGAGGGACTGCGTAACCTCGCCGCTGGTGCGCAACCAATGGATATCAAGTTCGGTATCGAAGCTGCCGTGAAGGCGATCTCTGAAGAGTTGAAGAAGAACTCAACACCGGTTTCTGGCAAGGATCAGATTTCTGATGTTGCAACTATCTCTGCGCAAGATAAGGCTATTGGCGATCTCATTGCTGAGGCGATGGATAAGGTCGGCAAAGATGGCGTAATCACCGTAGAGGAGTCTTCGACCACTGGTCTTGAACTCGACTTCACAGAAGGAATGCAATTCGATAAGGGTTACATCAGCCCATACTTCGTCACAGATGCAGATCGCATGGAGACCGTTCTGGAGGATGCTTATATTCTCATCTCAGGACAGAAGATCTCTTCGCTCTCTGACATTCTGCCTGTTCTCGAGAAGGTAGCGCAAGCAAATAAGCCCCTCTTGATCATTGCAGAAGATGTCGAAGGAGAAGCTCTTTCAACTCTGGTTGTTAATCGGATGCGTGGCACATTCACATCCGCTGCTGTTAAGGCGCCTGGCTTTGGCGATCGTCGTAAGGCGATGCTGCAAGATATCGCGATCTTGACTGGTGGTCAGGTTATTACTGCAGAGGTCGGTCTTAAACTCGATCAAGTAACACTTGATCTGCTGGGTAAGGCGCGTCGCGTAGTTATCACTAAGGATGCGACAACCATCGTTGATGGAGCTGGCGACAAGGCTGGGGTTGCAAATCGCGTAAACGAGATTCGTAACGAGCTTGCAGCCACCGATTCCGAATGGGATCGTGAAAAGTTGCAAGAGCGCGTTGCAAAGCTGGCAGGTGGAGTATGCGTCATCAAGGTTGGGGCACATACTGAGGTCGAACTCAAGGAGAAGAAGCACCGCCTGGAAGATGCTATTTCGGCTACTCGTGCTGCCGTAGAAGAAGGAATCGTTGTCGGTGGTGGCGCAGCTCTCGTGCATGCAGCCGCAGCCATCGAGAATGATCTCGGTCTTGAAGGTGATCGCGCCGTTGGAGTTCGTCTCGTGCGTAAGGCATGCGATGAGCCACTGCGTTGGATCGCGGAGAATGCTGGACATGAAGGTTATGTCGTTGTCGCGAAGGTTCGCACCTTGGGCGCCAATGAGGGCTTTAATGCAGCGACCGATGTCTATGAAGACCTCGTTAAGGTTGGGGTTATTGATCCAGTAAAGGTGACGCGTTCAGCGCTCGCCAATGCCGCCTCAATCGCCGCAATGTTCATCACTACCGAAGTTCTTGTATTCGAAACTCCAGAGGATGAGCAACGTCAGCAGGCAACTGCTGCAGGTCATTCACATGGCCCTGGTGGACACAACCACTAATTACTCAGGAATACAGAAAGCCCCCAGTCCGAGAGACTGGGGGCTTTCTGCTTTGAAATGTATTAAGAGGCTGGTGTTAGGACAATCTTTGGGCGCGCCGAGATCTCGCTCTGTTCAATGATGGCCTGTCGATCATCTTCAGAGAGACCACCCCAGATACCGTAAGGCTCCTGAACGGCGAGAGCATGTCTGCGACAGGCCTCGATAACAGGGCAGGTAGCGCAGACCGCCTTCGCAGCAGCTTCACGATTGGCGCGTCTTGGTCCACGCTCGCCATCCGGATGGAAGAACATCTCAGTTGGAAGTTCTTGGCAGGCTCCTTGGAACTGCCATTCCCACTCTGATGCGACTGGACGGGGAAGTCTTGAAATCTCAGCCATCTTGCTCTCCTTCGTGCTTAGAATCAGACTATACAATCGTTTCATAGGTTGTTCAACTAAATTAACTGTGATTTGAGAGATAGCACTTCGCTTCATAAACGCTTCAATTGGCATAAATAGTCCCGTTACAGGAGCATTAGTGCATGTCTCCTGAATCACATCTTCTAGAGCCCTCCGTGAGCCAACCAGATCTGGCCTGCCTCTCAGTAGCAGCCGTCGCCAGACGCCTAGGCGTGGCTCCCGGGACGCTGCGCACCTGGGATCGTCGTTATGGCATCGGTCCAACAGCGCACACGGCGGGAGAACACCGCAAGTACTCAAAGGCAGATTTAGCGCGCCTTCTCCATATGCATAAATTGGTCATTTCGGGCATCGCTCCTGCAGATGCGGCTCAACTGGCCATAAACGACTCTGGTGAGGCTCCCAGGTTGGAGCTCGCAGCTCTGCCTTTGGTCGACTCTCAGCTCGTCAACGCCCTTTTTCGCGCAGTGCAGGTACTAGATCGCCTGGGAGTTGAGCAGATTATCCGTACGCGGATTAACGAGGATGGAACTAATCGGACTTGGACCAACTTGCTTGTACCCATGCTCTCGCTGATCGGAGATGAATGGCAACGTACCGGCGAGGGTATCGCGAGCGAACATATGGTCACGGAGGTAATCAAGAAGATTCTGAGCGAGCGGATCTTTGTGGAGAAGCCTCGCAATGAGTTACCAGCCCTCTTGGCATGTGTTGATCTAGAGCAGCACTCTCTGGCAATTACCGCCTTAGCTGCGGCGCTCGCCGAAGAAGATATTCAAGTGCAATTTCTGGGAGCCTGTACGCCGATCGAGGCGATCGCGGAGGTAGTCCGTCGCACCGTACCTCCCGCTATTTTCTTGTGGGCGCAACTTGCGGAGAATGGCTTATTCGAGAAGTTAGCAGATCTTCCCGTCGTGCGACCTGCTCCAAGAATTATTCTGGGTGGTCCTGGGTGGCAGGGTACTAAGTGGGAGGGCGCCTTCTTCGCCCCAGATTTGGTAGCAGCCTGCAATGAGATCTCCCATGCCCTCGGTCTACAGAGTGGCTCACTTTAAAGATTTAAAGCTTTAAAGTGAGTTATTTATAACCCCTAGACTTGCCTGATGATGGATAAAGCCCGCGACAAGGTGATTCTTTTGGGACTGACCTATGACGATGTGCTACTCCTTCCAGATGCCTCAGAAGTTGTTCCGAGCGAGGTCGATACTCAGACCCGCTTGACCCGAAATATTTCTCTCGCAATCCCTGTGATCTCCTCCGCCATGGATACCGTTACGGAGTCGGCCATGGCGATCGCTATGGCACGGGCGGGTGGAATCGGAATTTTGCATCGCAACTTGGCGATTGCAGATCAGGTGGAACAGGTTAAATTGGCAAAGGCTCATGGACTCGTTGGCGCTGCAGTTGGAGTCGGCGATGATGGCTTTGCACGTGCCGTTGCACTTATTGAAGCTGGAGTGGATGTCATCGTGGTAGATACCGCGCATGGCCACCACCGTGGCGTGCTTGATGCGGTGGCTCGGATTAAGAAGGAATTCAGGCAGATTGAATTGATCGGTGGAAATGTCGCAACACGAGCAGGAGCGCAGGCTCTTATCAATGCGGGTGTCGATGCTGTGAAAGTCGGAGTTGGTCCTGGGTCAATATGCACCACACGCGTGGTTGCCGGGGTGGGGGTGCCGCAACTAACCGCGATCATGGAGGCACATAAGGCTTGTGTCACGGCAGGTATTCCATTGATAGCAGATGGTGGGCTACAACATTCTGGAGATATTGCGAAGGCAATTGTTGCTGGTGCCGATACTGTAATGCTCGGTTCGCTCTTGGCTGGTTGTGATGAGTCTCCCGCTGACCTCATTGAGATAAATGGCAAGAAATACAAGGGTTACCGCGGTATGGGT
The DNA here is from genome assembly GCA_025355305.1 of Actinomycetes bacterium. Taxonomy (GTDB): domain Bacteria; phylum Actinomycetota; class Actinomycetes; order Nanopelagicales; family Nanopelagicaceae; genus PALSA-747. The sequence continues at coordinate 17,350 of JANXZW010000015.1, forward strand.
TCCCTCGGCGCAATGCAATCTCGTGGAGAACAGAAGTCATACTCTAAAGATCGCTATATGCAGGATGATGTTCTTGCCGAAGATAAATTGGTGCCAGAAGGTATTGAGGGCAAGGTTAAGTACAGTGGAGCTGTCTCTGTGGTCGTACACCAGTTGGTGGGTGGGCTGCGATCTGGAATGGGCTATGCCGGCGCAGCAAACATTGCAGAACTTAAAAGCAAGGGTCAGTTAATTCAAATTACGGCGGCAGGGTTGCAAGAGAGCCATCCACACGACATCTTCGATGTAGCAGATGCCCCTAACTATCGCGGCGCCAACTAGGTCGCGGAAAGTATTGAGGAATTGCGATGAATGAGATTGAAATAGGTCCTGGAAAGCGGGCACATATCGCCTACTCCTTTGACGATATTGCCATCGTGCCAAGCCGTCGTACCCGTGATCCCGAAGAGGTCTCCATTGCGTGGCAGATTGATGCCTACAAATTTGGTCTACCCATGCTCGCTGCGCCGATGGATTCAGTCGTCTCCCCGGAAACCGCAATCGCAATTGGAAAGCTTGGTGGACTTGGAGTTCTAAACCTAGAAGGCTTATGGACGCGTCATGAGGATCCTCGGATTCCGCTTGGCGAAATTGCCTCTCTGCCACAAGAGCAGGCAATCTCTCGAATGCAAGAGTTGTATTCAGCTCCTATTCAACCTGAGTTGATCAAGTCGCGGATTGCTGAGATTCGTGCCGCGGGTGTAACCGTTGCCGCCGCTCTCTCTCCGCAACGCACTGCAGAACTCTCTGAGGTGGTTGTCAAGGCTGGCGTTGATCTCTTCGTCATTCGCGGAACCACGGTGAGTGCGGAGCATGTCTCTTCAAAGACCGAACCTCTCAATTTGAAGAAATTTATCTACGAACTAGATGTCCCGGTTATCGTCGGTGGTTGCGCAACTGCGACTGGCGCTCTGCATTTGATGCGTGCAGGTGCCGCAGGAGTCCTTGTTGGATTTGGCGGCGGAGCAGCGCACACAACCCGTACCGTTCTTGGAATCGCGGTTCCCATGGCTTCTGCTGTGGCAGAGGTGGCCGCCGCTCGTCGCGACTACATGGATGAATCAGGTGGACGGTATGTCCATGTGATCGCCGATGGCTCTGTGGGACGCAGCGGAGATATTGCAAAAGCAATTGCCTGTGGCGCCGATGCCGTCATGATGGGAAGTCCACTGGCGCGTGCAGTTGAAGCTCCAGGCAAGGGTTGGCACTGGGGTGCTGAGGCACACCACTCTGAGTTACCCCGCGGAGATAGAGTCCATGTGGGAACTGTGGGAACCTTGCAAGAGATTCTCACTGGACCTTCCCACACATCAGATGGATCGATGAATCTCTTTGGTGCTCTACTGCGCGCAATGGCCACCTCCGGCTACTCCGATCTCAAAGAGTTCCAGCGCGTAGAAGTAGTTATTCACCGTGCCTGATCTCGTACTGGTCGTTGATTTTGGCGCACAGTACGCACAACTCATTGCGAGGCGAGTTCGCCAGGCCAATGTCTACTCAGAGATCGTTCCTTCCACAATCTCAGTCGCGGAAATCGCTGCTAAGGCCCCCAAGGCAATCATTCTTAGTGGTGGACCTTCCAGCGTTTACGCTCCCGGAGCACCGACTTTAGATGCAGCGCTCTTGACTCTTGGAATTCCTATCTTTGGCATTTGTTATGGGTTTCAAGCGATGGCAGCGGCGCTCGGTGGCGCTGTGACAGAGACCGGAAAATCTGAATTCGGTCGCACCTCGATGCGCCACGATGGTAGCTCAAAGTTGTTGGGCGGGTTGAGCATGGACTCCCGCGTCTGGATGAGCCACGGAGATTGCGTTACTTCAGTTCCGACAGGTTTTATGGCGACTGCGAATACCGACGATGCACCGATCGTTGCCTTTGAAAATAGCGATGCGACTCTGGCAGGTGTGCAGTTTCACCCGGAGGTACTGCACTCAGAGAACGGGCAGGAGATTTTGCGTCGTTGGCTCATTGACATTGTCGGATGCCGGCCAACGTGGACTAGTGAAAATATTGTGGCAACCGAGGTTGCAAAGATTCAGCAACTAGTCGGCGCTAAACACGTTATTTGTGGTCTATCGGGTGGAGTGGATTCTGCTGTTGCTGCGGCAATAGTTCAGAGAGCGATTGGATCACAACTCACCTGCGTATTTGTCGATCATGGCCTCTTGCGCCAAGGTGAGGCGGAGCAAGTTGAAAAGGATTTTGTGGCGGCCACAGGAGTAGAACTCAAAATCGTTGATGCTCGAGAGATATTTATGAAAGCGCTTGCAGGAGTTACTGATCCTGAAAGTAAGCGCAAGATAATTGGTGCGGAGTTTATTCGTGCCTTTGAGAGCGCAGCGCGCGAAATTTCCGAACATGAGAGCGTGGATTTCTTGGTGCAGGGGACTCTTTATCCCGATGTCGTGGAATCAGGCGGTGGGACTGGCACAGCAAACATTAAGTCGCATCACAATGTTGGTGGGCTGCCCGATGACCTGCAATTTACATTGATTGAACCGCTGCGCACACTCTTTAAGGATGAGGTGCGTGAAGTGGGCGTGGAATTGGGACTTCCTGGGGAGATAGTCTGGCGCCAACCATTCCCGGGTCCGGGCTTGGCTATTCGCATCATCGGTGAAGTTACTGAGAATCGTCTTAGTATTCTGCGGAAAGCCGATTTGATAGCCCGTGAGGAGTTAAAATTAGCGGGTCTAGATCGAGAGATCTGGCAATGTCCAGTGGTCTTACTTGCAGATGTACGAAGTGTAGGTGTGCAAGGAGATGGTCGAACCTATGGCCATCCCATTGTTCTTCGTCCGGTGTCGAGTGAAGATGCAATGACGGCAGACTGGAGTCGGTTGCCGTATGACGTACTTGAAAAAATTTCTACGAGAATTACAAATGAAGTGAGAGAAGTAAACAGAGTGACACTCGATATCACGAGTAAGCCGCCTGGAACTATTGAGTGGGAGTAAATGTGAGTATCAACAAGAGGGCAACGGCGCTCCGTTCTGTTCTCATTTTTGCGATCGCGATTTGCGCCGTTACATCAACTGATTCCAGTTTTGCTAAAGAGAGTCGCTCACCGCGCCCCACACCACATTCAAGCCCCACACCACATAGCAGCCCTATGCCTCGTCCGCTCTCTGCAGAGAAGGTCAGTAGCAACGAGGCTTCTACCTCAGGTGATTGTGTGAAAACTAATTCGGTTGCCCACAATCCGCTCAAAGTGGGTTACCCCGATCCAAAACTTGCCATGGTCGATCGCGTATTTACTCTCAACACAAACTGCGGAGCCATCACTTTTAAGGCCTTTGGAAAGAGGGCGACCGCCACCGTTATCGCGATGACCTTCCTTGCAAAAGCTGGCTATTTTGACCACTCCCTCTGCCATCGCCTCACCACTACATCGATCTATGTTCTGCAATGTGGAGACCCAACTGCAAGTGGCTCGGGTGGACCACCCTTTAGCTATCGCGACGAGAACCTCCCTGCCGACGCTCCCAATGATTACCCGGCCGGAACCATTGCGATGGCCAACTCTGGTCCAAACACCAATGGAAGCCAGTTCTTCATTGTTTACAAAGATACCTACCTGCCGCCCTCTTACACGATCTGGGGCCAAGTTACACAAGGGCTCGATCTCGTGAAGCAAGTTGCAGCAGCTGGGGTGGTTGGCGGCGGTACTGATGGAACGCCAAAGCAGACGATTGCTATTGAATCGGTGAGCGTTAAATAACTCTCTTAGCCGAGAGTAACGATCTTGAAAGTCTCTGCCATGCGACCATTGGTTAGTCCCACCGCTTCACCACTGCGAGTTCCCCATTCGCGGATCCGCTCTTCAAAGCCCTCCATATGAGAGGTCTGGCTGGCATGAGCCGCTAGCGCCTGCATCTTGAGGTGGAAGGTATCTGTGATGTCGACATGGTGGTCATTGCCCTCTGCCATCATCACCCAAGCCTCCTTGATACTCCAAGGCTCCAACCCCTCCACGTCGAGGAGATCTTCAAAGGCAAATCGATTTCCAGAGTCAGGGTAGATCGCTTGAATCGCTGCCTCGCCTGCGGCGAGATGATCAGGGTGGCTAGCACCGAGCCGATTCCAATTGCGCTCGGGACTTTGAATCAACATGCGCTGCGGGCGAACTTTGCGAATAACTCGGACGATATCTTTTCGGAGTTCAATAGTTGGAGCGAGCCAGCCATCGCGATAATCCAAGAAATGGATATCGGTGACGCCAAGAATTGCACCTGCTTGGGTCTGTTCGCGACGACGAATCTGCTTCATCTCTTCGCGAGTAATCGTGGCATCGATACCGCCCTGATCACCGTTGGTGCAAATACAGTATGAAATTGCAATTCCTTTAGCTGCCCATTGGGCGATCGTTCCGCCAGCTCCGAAATCCAAATCGTCAGGGTGGGCTGTGACAACAAGAATGCGTTCAACTTCATTATCGAGCATAGGTTCCATGGCGCGATCCTACCGAGTCAGGGTAAATAGGTAGACTCGGATTTATGTCTCTTCTGGAGGGCCTCAACCCGCAACAGCGCGAAGCCGTCACCCATCGCGGTACCTCTTTGCTGGTGGTGGCCGGGGCTGGTTCTGGAAAGACTCGCGTTCTGACGCGACGCATTGGCTATTTACTAAGGGAGTGCGGCGTTGCGCCCTATGAAGTACTCGCTATCACCTTCACAAATAAGGCCGCCGCTGAGATGAAAGAGCGGGTGGCAGAGCTCGTGGGAGAGCGGGCCAAGGCTATGTGGGTATCCACCTTTCACTCTGCCTGCGTCAGAATCCTGCGCCAGGAAGCTGTGCGGATCGGATACTCCAACTCCTTCACGATTTATGACTCCAGTGACAGCATCCGACTACTGACGGTAATAATCCGTGAACTCAACCTAGATTCAAAGCAATATGCCGCCCGAGCGATTCAAGGAGTGATCTCCGCCGCTAAAAATGAACTGATTGGCCCGGCCGATTACGCCAACTCAACAACCAACCACTTTGAAGAGATCATCGCCCAAATCTACGCTCTCTATCAAAAGCGTTTGGCCGCTGCCAATGCGATGGATTTTGATGACCTTATTGGCAAGACGGTCGATCTCCTTCAGCGCTTCCCGGAGGCGCGCGCTCGTTATCGCTCTCGCTTTCGACATATCTTGGTCGATGAGTATCAAGATACTAACCATGCACAATACATTTTGATTCGAGAGTTAGTCGGCGTACCAGATGAAAACTTCCCACTCGCTGAGCTCTGTGTCGTGGGAGATGCAGACCAATCTATCTATGCATTTCGCGGCGCAAACATTCGAAATATTCTGCAGTTTGAGGAGGATTACCCCAGCGCTCGGACCGTTCTCCTCGAGCAAAATTATCGATCTACTCAAAATATTCTCACCGCGGCAAATGCTGTGATTGCAAATAATGAAGGACGCAAAGATAAGAAGTTATGGTCTGAAGGAGGCGCGGGCGAAGCGATCACTGGTTTTGTGGCGGAGAGCGAACATGATGAGGCGGGTTTTGTGGTCGGCGAGATTCGCAGACTACGCGATATCGGAGAGTCCAGCCCAGGAGATACCGCTATCTTCTATAGGACCAATGCACAATCGCGCGTCTTTGAAGAGACCTTCTTGCGTTCAGCGATTCCGTATAAAGTTGTTGGAGGAGTGCGTTTTTATGAGCGCAAAGAGGTAAAGGATTTCCTCGGCTATCTGCGGGTGCTTGTTAATCCAGAGGATGAAATTTCGTTGCGCCGTATTCTCAATACTCCCAAACGCGGGATTGGTGATCGCGCTCTCAATGTTGTTGAATTACATGGAGCCACGCAGGGGATCTCTTTCTGGCGCGCGCTATGCAGCGCGAAAGATGCTGCGGGAATTCCCTCCCGTTCTCTTATTGCGATCAATGATTTCATCGATCTCTTGGATTCACTTCGCACCTTGGTAGCGGCCAATTCCAAGCCCTCTTCAATAGCCCAAGCAGTCTTAGAGCAGAGTGGCCTCCTTGCGGAGCTTGCCAATAGCGCCGATCCACAGGATGAGGGACGCGTAGAGAATTTGCAGGAGCTGGTCTCCGTTGCGATCGAATACGAGGAATCTGAGATTGATGATGGAGAGGAGATTTCACTCTCCGGCTTTCTAGAGGATGTCTCACTCGTTGCAGACTCCGATCAGATTCCAGATGGAGCCGATCATGGAGGGGTCGTGACAATGATGACCCTTCATACCGCCAAGGGCTTGGAATTTCCCACCGTCTTTCTCACTGGGATGGAGGAGGGGATTTTTCCGCACTCCCGCACGCTCGGGGAGCGCTCTGAAATTGAGGAGGAGCGTCGCCTTGCCTATGTTGGCCTCACGCGGGCTCGAAAGCGCCTCTATCTCTCCCGCTCTGAATATCGCTCCTCGTGGGGAGCGCCTACCTACAACCCACCCTCCCGCTTCTTGGCGGAAATTCCTGAGGGAGTCATCTCGTGGAATACCGCTAGCCATGCCCCCGCCTCCCGTTCGGCCCTCTCTCGTAACTTTGGACCACCACCCCGGGCCACGGGTAAGAAGGTGGAGAGCACAATCGTTCTGGTCGCTGGCGATCGTGTGTCGCACGACACATTCGGGGTGGGTAAAGTGATTGAAGTTAGTGGTGAGGGCGATCGTGCGCAGGCCTTGATTGATTTCGGCAGTACAGGTGAGAAGCGACTCCTGCTGCGCTATGCCCCGGTCGAACGGCTGTGAGGGCGGTGCCTTAGAGAGAGAGGATAGAGCCAAGTAGGATTTGCGACGGTAGTCACTCTCCTAAAACTAATGATCGGGGTTGCGCGTGGATCTCTTTGAGTATCAAGCTCGAGATCTCTTTGAAGCACATGAGATTCCAGTACTCGCCGGAGCGGTAGCAAGTACCGCAGTTGAAGCCGAGCGCGCAGCTGCAACGATAGGCGGAAAAGTTGTCGTAAAGGCGCAAGTAAAAGTTGGTGGGCGCGGCAAAGCCGGTGGAGTGAAGCTAGCCGTTGACGCTGCTGATGCGCGCGCGAAGGCAGAAGCAATTCTTGGACTTGATATTAAAGGACATATTGTGCAGAAGGTGATGATCGCCCAAGCAGCACCGATCGCCGAAGAGTATTACATGGCTATCTTGCTCGATCGGGCCAATCGCAATTTCCTCGTGATGGCATCTGTTGCCGGCGGTATGGAGATTGAAGAGGTAGCGCATACGCAACCCGAAAAGTTAGCTCGTGTTGGTGTCGATCCTAATGTAGGGATTTCGCAGGAGTTGGCCCTTGAAATTGTAAAAGCTGGGCAGTTCCCTGAGAGCGTGCAGAGCGATGTCGCAGGTGTACTGCTTAAGTTGTGGGCCGCCTTTGTTGCAGAAGATGCCACACTGATGGAGATCAATCCGCTGGTCAAGACTGAAGATGGTCAGATTATTGCACTTGATGGCAAGGTGACTTTGGATGAGAACGCAGAATTTCGCCATCCAAATCATGAGGCTCTTATAGATCATGCCTCTGCTAATCCGTTGGAGGCAGCTGCTAAAGAGAAGAACCTCAACTATGTAAAACTCCAGGGTGAGGTTGGAATTATTGGAAATGGCGCTGGACTAGTGATGAGTACCCTTGATGTGGTGGCTTACGCGGGAGAGAAATATGGCGTAAAGCCCGCGAATTTTCTAGATATTGGCGGTGGGGCATCTGCTGAGGTAATGGCCAATGGCCTCTCCATCATCCTTGGTGATCAAGATGTCCGCAGCGTCTTTGTAAATGTTTTCGGTGGTATTACTGCTTGCGACGCAGTTGCCAATGGAATTGTTCAAGCTCTAGAAATTCTTGGCGATAAGGCGACCAAGCCGATCGTCGTTCGTCTGGATGGCAACAATGTTCTTGAGGGTCGCAGAATCCTCAATGAGGCAGCGCACCCATTGGTGCAACAGTTAGACACCATGGATGGGGCAGCGGCAAAGGCTGCAGAATTGGCGGCAAAGTAAATGGCGATCTTCATCAATAAAGAAACTAAAGTCATTGTTCAAGGTATGACTGGCTCTGAAGGTACGAAGCACACTGGTCGCATGCTTAAGTACGGCACCAATATTGTGGGTGGCGTTACTCCTGGCAAGGGCGGACAGAGCGCTCTGATTGAGGGAAAATCCCTTCCAGTATTTAACAGCGTTGCCGAGGCAATCGCTGCGACTGGCGCCAATGCATCAGTCGTCTTCGTTCCACCAAAGTTTGCCAAAGGGGCAGTGATGGATGCGATCGATGCAGGCCTCCCGCTCGTTGTGGTAATCACCGAGGGGATTCCTGTGCACGACACTGCAATCTTCTATGCGCATGCTGCCGCCAAAGGAACTACTCGAATTATCGGACCAAACTGCCCAGGACTCATCAGTCCCGGACTTTCAAATATCGGAATTATTCCTGGAGATATCACCGGCCCTGGTCGCATCGGCCTTGTTTCAAAATCTGGAACCCTTACCTACCAAATGATGTATGAACTCCGTGATTTTGGATTCAGTTCGGCTGTTGGAATTGGAGGAGATCCAATTATTGGAACAACTCATATCGATTGTCTCAAAGCTTTCCAAGATGATCCAGATACCGACGCTATTGTCATGATTGGTGAGATTGGTGGCGACGCGGAAGAGCGCGCCGCTGCATTCATCGCCTCTTATGTGACCAAGCCAGTCGTGGGTTATGTCGCGGGATTTACTGCTCCAGAGGGCAAGACAATGGGCCACGCTGGCGCCATAGTCTCTGGCTCTTCTGGTACCGCCGAGGCAAAGAAGGTAGCGCTGGAGGCTGCTGGAGTTAAGGTTGGCAAGACGCCAAGTGAAACTGCAGCGCTGATGCGTGCGATCCTTAACGGCTAAGTAATGGCTGCTCGCGCACTCGGGGTCTCATTTAGACAGGCCCTGCGTAGCGTCGCGCTCACCCTCTTCCCTCTTGCATTTATTTCGCTATTTACCTGGGCGAGTGCTGGAACCATCGCGGGCAATACCGCCGATCCGGTACGGGCAGCTGCTTGGCTCTATCTCGCTCTCCATCTCATCCCCTTTCATCTCGCTACAGGAAAGTTAACGCTCCTTCCGCTGCTTGCAGTGATTTATCCGATGTGGGCAATTCGCCGTGGACTTCCTAGCGTGGAAGAGGCATTTACCAAACTCAATGGCGCGCGCATCATCTACTCGCTTTGGTATGCCCTCCTCTCAGAGTTACTAGCGCTCGCCTCCATACATCATGGAATCTTCGCAAATCTCTATCTCACCCCGCTCATAACATTCATCATCTCGATGATCGCCACAGCGAGATTTAATCGTGCTCAATTGAGATTCTTTTACTTTGCCCTCTATCTTCTGGCAATTGCTCTCGGGATTGGCGCACTCGCCTTCGCTCTCTCATTGCAGAGCCATCTTGTGGAGGTTAAGAGCATCTCGATAGTACTTGGCACCGGAGTTGTGGGTGGGATTTTGATGACCCTGGTGCAGTTGCTCTATCTACCCAACATAGCAATTGCCGCTATCGCATATCTGACGGGAGTTGGTTTCTCCTTCGGTGCACACTCGGCAATCGATGGGGCACATATAACAATTGGACAAGTACCCGCGCTTCCCTTTGTTGCAGCGCTTCCCACGGGGATTCATAAAGAGCTGAAGTTTGGAATTATTTTCTGGGTAGCGCTTTTTGTAGTTTTATTTACCTTCTCGCGATTGCGCGGTGCTTCATTTTTTGATCTCACCCGCAACCTCATCGCACAGGGCGCACGCCTCTTTATCGCCATTACTGCGATCGCTTATCTCTCTGCTGGTGAACTTTTTACCAGCGCACTTAATCCAGTGGGAGTTATCTGGTGGCATCTTTTGGAGAATCTAGCAATTGCCTTCGCCTTCGCCGCGCTTCTTGCTCTCTATCTACCTGCAACAGTGCGATTGGTGGTGCGGCGTGGGTAAGCGCATTCTGCTCCTGGCTTCTGGAACTGGATCCCTCGCCGCCGCAATTTTAGACGCTCTAGAATCGGGTGAAATATCTGCCACATGTGTAGCTTTGTTGAGCGATAAGGATTCGCCGGCGCTTCGGGTCGCAGAGCGTTTTAATATTCCGAGCATTTACCTTCCCATGCGTCAGCTGCGGGCAGAGTGGGATCGCGAGATATTTGAAACTGCCAACCGCCTTGCACCTGACCTAGTTGTAAGCGTCGGTTTTATGCGCCTGCTTGCCGCGGACTTTGTCTCAACCTTTAATGTGATCAACACACATCCCTCGCTACTCCCACTCTTTCCTGGGGCACATGCCGTGCGCGATGCGCTCGCTGCGGGCTCCACGGTTACGGGCTCGACAGTGCACCGTGTAGATGCTGGATTAGATACTGGTCCGATTATCTCCCAACGTCAGATCGACATTCACCCAGGTGAGGATGGAGAGTCCTTGCATGAGCGCATTAAGATTGTCGAACGAGAACTCATCGTTGAGGTTCTTGCGGCCTATGGAGAGACAGGAACGCTGTGAGCAATAGAAAGCCAATCCGCCGCGCACTTATCAGTGTTTACGATAAGAGTGGACTTCTTGAAATTGGATCTGCCTTGCAGGCCGCCGGTGTTGAGATTCTCTCAACTGGCTCAACCGCAAAGCACCTCGCTGCCGCTGGAATCTTAGTAAGCGCTGTTGAGGATTACACCGGCTTTCCCGAGATCATGGGCGGGCGGGTGAAGACTTTGCATCCACGGATCCACGGTGGAATCTTGGCCGATCAGGATAATCCGGAGCATCTAGCTGCAATTTCAGCGCATGATATTGCTCCCTTTGACCTGATCATCATCAATCTCTACCCCTTCGCTCAGACCGTCGCCGCCTCCGCTGATTTTGCCGAGTGCATTGAGCAGATCGATATTGGTGGCCCATCCATGCTCCGTGGAGCGGGGAAGAATCATGGTTCGGTCGCGGTGATCTCAAATCCGTCACAATACGAATTATTGAGAGCTGCGCTTTTAAATGGTGGATTTACTCTTGCAGAGCGCAGACGTCTTGCGGTGGAGGTTTTTCGAACCACAGCTGAATACGATGCGGCAATTGCTACTTGGCTCGGAGAGCAGTTGGACGCCGGCGATGAGTGGAAGGCCGCTATCTTCCATCGCATGGCACCGCTGCGTTACGGCGAGAACCCTCACCAGGCAGCGAGTGTCTACTCCAATGCGACTTCCTGGATTCAACCCGGAATTGCACAAGCGGTGCAGCTACATGGAAAAGAAATGTCATTCAATAATTACACAGATGCAGATGCAGCGGTACGGAGCGCTTACGACCATGATGAGCCATGCGTTGCAATTATCAAGCATGCCAACCCATGTGGAATCGCACTCGGTGTAGATATTGCTGATGCTTACGGTAAAGCTCATGCCTGTGACCCCGTCTCGGCCTTTGGCGGAGTCGTTGCAACCAATCGACCAGTCTCATTGGCGATGGCAGAGGCGCTAGCAAAGGTATTTACTGAGGTCGTAATTGCGCCGAGTTATGAAGAGGGCGCGGTAGAAGTACTGGCAAAGAAACCCGCTATTCGCATATTGACTCTTGATAGCTATATAAATCCGAGCGTGGAGCGTCGCCCAATCTCTGGCGGCCTTCTTATTCAGGCGAGTGATCTCATTGATGCTCCCGGAGATAGTGCCACCAATTGGCAACAGGTTTCAGGAGGTGAACTTTCAAAGGAGCTTTTGGCAGATCTGCAATTTGCTTGGCGCGCAGTTCGTGCAGTGAAGAGCAACGCGATCCTTCTAGCTCATGATGGGGCTTCGGTCGGAGTTGGCATGGGTCAGGTCAATCGCGTCGATGCTGCCCGTCTTGCGGTAACGCGCGCCAGCGAACGCGCTGCGGGTTCAGTCGCTGCGAGCGATGCCTTCTTCCCATTTGCCGATGGCTTACAAATTCTGATTGATGCAGGTGTCGCAGCAGTAGTCCAACCGGGCGGCAGTGTTCGTGATGAAGAGGTGATAGCTGCCGCGAAGGCGGCGGGAATCGCCATGTTCTTCACGGGAGTTCGTCACTTCTCACATGCCTAGTTAGGATTGGGTTATGAGCGCGCAGATTCTCGATGGCAAGGCCACCGCGAAGGCAATCAAAGAAGAGTTGGCTGCAATTGTCGCAGGGATGAACAGCAAGCCCGGGCTTGGAACGGTGCTCGTCGGTGATGATCCAGGATCACGCTCGTATGTAGCCGGCAAGCATCGTGATTGCGCGGAAGTTGGAATAGCCTCCATCCGCGTTGACCTTCCAGCGAGCGCTTCGCAGGCAGATGTACTTGCGGCGATCTTGGACCTTAACAATTCCCCCGAGTGCACCGGATATATCGTTCAACTGCCGCTACCTCAAGGCATCTGCGCTAATCTCATCTTGGAATCCATTGACCCCGAGAAGGATGCTGATGGCCTGCACCCGCTCAACCTCGGTAAATTGGTAATCGGGGAACCTGCTCCTTTGCCCTGCACTCCTCGTGGAATACTTGAACTCTTGCATCGCTACGACCTCAGCACGAAGGGTGCTGAGGTCGTAGTCATGGGACGCGGGCTTACGGTGGGTCGCCCCCTGGCCTTGCTGCTAACTCGCAAGGGTGATGATGCAACGGTCACGGTTACACACACCGCTACTAGAGATGTTGCATTCCATACCAAGCGGGCCGATATCATCATTGCCGCGGTTGGAAGTCCACACATTCTCACCCCAGATATGGTCAAAACAGGCGCAATAGTCCTTGATGTTGGAATTACTCGGACGGTGGACGGTCTGCTGGGTGATATTCACCCTGGTGTTGCAGATGTTGCCGCCTATATCGCCCCCATGCCTGGAGGGGTTGGTCCAATGACCCGCGCGATGCTCTTGACCAATGTCGTAGAAATGGCAGCTCGTGCTGGCAACGCTCGGTAAAAAGTTGCCTCCCTTAAAAGGTCCAACTGCGCTCTGGCGCGCGCTCTCTGTCTCACTAGTTGTAATTGGCGTCACATTTGGGATCTTTAGCGCAGTTCGCACCTGTTCGATCCTGGTGGCAATCGGAGCGGCGCTCTACTCATACCTCTCGTACACGACCAACCCAGTGAAAAGGACGATTGAATTACTGTTACCAATGGCTATCTCCTCCCTCCTATTTGTAGTGTCTTTAACTTTGCCGCACGCAAAGTAGTCCGTTCGCAAGCTCGAGCTTGCGACAAGTAGGATTGCATCAGTTAACTTTCAGGAGGGCTTCATGAGTAGATCTGGCAAAGTCACAGTCGTTGGAAGCGGTTTCTACGGTTCAACCACCGCCCTGCGTTTAGCCGAATACGACATCTTTGAGACGGTTGTTCTTACAGATATCGTAGAAGGAAAGCCAGAAGGGCTAGCCCTTGATATGAATCAATCGCGCTCTATCGAAGGTTTTGAAACCAAGATAATCGGAGCTACCACAACTCCAGAGGGCGCCGGCTATGAGGCGACCGCCAACTCAGATGTCGTTGTTATCACCGCCGGTCTGCCACGCAAGCCAGGGATGTCACGTATGGATCTGATTGGCGTTAATGCTGGGATCGTCCGCGGTGTTGCCGAAAATATTGCCAAGCACTCCCCAAAGGCCGTGATCATCGTCGTTTCAAATCCACTCGATGAGATGACTGCGCTCGCTCAACTTGCAACCGGCTTCCCGCAGCACCAGGTCATGGGTCAAGCTGGAATGCTCGACACCGCTCGCTTCACAAACTTTGTTGCAGAGAAGTTGGCAGTGCCCGTTAGCTCTGTCAAGACACTAACTTTGGGTTCACACGGTGACACGATGGTGCCAGTTCCAAGTCGTTGTACCGTCAATGGCCAAGCTCTCACATCGCTGCTATCAGAAGCGGATATCAACGAACTCGTTGACCGAACACGTAACGGTGGCGCAGAGGTCGTGGCTTTGCTCAAGACAGGTTCTGCTTACTACGCGCCGTCAGCGGCAGCCGCCCGCATGGCCAAGGCAGTGATTGAAGATTCTGGTGAGATCATGCCGGTCTGTGCCTGGGTTGATGGTCAATATGGAATTAGCGGCGTCTACCTCGGCGTAGAGGCAAAAATTGGCCGCAGCGGAATTGTGGAGGTGGTTGAAACCGCTCTCACAGAGAGTGAAGTCGCCGCTCTCAAAGTTGCAGCTGAGGCAGTACGCATCAAGCAGGCTGATGTAAAGGATCTCTAATACCCGTACTGACTAGTGCTAATCGAGGAGAGAGTGAAAATTTATGGAGAAGATTAAGGTAACTGGCACCGTCGTTGAACTCGATGGCGATGAGATGACCCGCATTATCTGGCAGTTCATCAAGGATAAGTTGATTTTGCCCTATCTCGATCTCAACCTCGAGTATTACGACTTGAGCATTGAAAACCGTGATGCCACAAATGACCAAGTCACCATCGATTCAGCCCACGCGATCTTGAAGCATGGCGTCGGCGTTAAGTGCGCAACCATTACTCCAGACGAGGCTCGCGTAGAAGAGTTTGGCCTCAAGAAGATGTGGAAGTCACCGAACGGAACTGTTCGCAACATCCTTGGTGGCGTTATCTTCCGTGAACCGATCATCATTTCCAATGTTCCTCGCCTGGTTCCACATTGGACCTTACCAATCGTCATTGGCCGTCATGCCTTCGGGGATCAATACCGCGCGACAGATTTCCGCATTCCAGGCAAGGGCAAACTCACTATAAAATTCGTACCTGAAGATGGTGGCGAAGTTATTGAGCACGAGGTTTTTAACTTTCCTGGTTCTGGAGTTGCTGTTGCAATGTACAACCTTGATGATTCCATTCGCGACTTTGCTCGCGCATCACTCAACTATGGCTTACTTCGCAAGTTCCCGGTTTATCTCTCCACGAAGAACACCATCTTGAAGGCTTACGATGGTCGTTTCAAAGATATCTTCGAAGAGATCTTTCAAGCTGAGTTCAAGAATCAATTTGACGCTCTAGGAATCTGGTACGAGCACCGTTTGATCGATGACATGGTCGCGATGTCCCTTCGTATGCCCGGTGGATATGTGTGGGCATGTAAGAACTACGATGGAGATGTGCAGTCAGACACCGTCGCACAGGGTTATGGATCACTTGGCCTTATGACTTCAGTGCTTATGACTCCAGACGGAAAGACCGTTGAATCAGAGGCCGCCCACGGCACGGTGACTCGCCACTACCGCGATCACCAAGCGGGCAAGCAGACCTCTACCAATCCGATCGCATCTATCTTTGCTTGGACCCAGGGCCTTTCACACCGCGCCAAGTTGGACAACAATCCAGAACTCACAGCGTTCGCCAAGAGCCTTGAGGCGGTCTGTATTGAGACAGTTGAATCTGGGAAGATGACAAAGGACTTGGCTTTCTTGATTTCAAAGGATGCTCCATGGCTTAACACCCAAGACTTTTTGGCAGCTATTGATGAGAACCTTCAGAAGAAGCTCGCATAGTAAATAGACAGTAAAAACCCCCGGTGAAGATTCACCGGGGGTTTTTAATTTTTAGATTTACTTACTGATGCGCTCTCCTGTTGCGGAATCGAAGAGGTGGATTGCATGTGGGATTGCCTCGACAGTAATTGTGTCGCCTGGCTTTGGTGGGTTCTTTGGATCCCAACGGACAATGACTTGAGCACCTTCATCTGTTGCATTTGCGAACTTGACGCCTGGATCGACTGGACGGCCATAGACGAAAGCATCTGAACCCAACTCTTCAACAACTTCCACGAGAACGTGGAAGCCAGAGGAGGCAGGTGTGAAGCCCTCTGGGCGAACGCCGACTGTAACGGTTCCGCTGACATGACCAGGGACATCGACCTTGAAATCACCGAGGCTTGCCTTGCCACCTGATACCGGGGCGGTCAAGAGGTTCATGGCCGGTGAGCCAATGAATCCTGCGACGAAGGCATTAACTGGTGCGTCATAGAGATTACGAGGTGTGTCGACTTGTTGTAGCAGACCATCCTTGAGAACCGCAACGCGATCTCCCATGGTCATGGCCTCAACTTGATCGTGTGTTACATAAACAGTTGTGATTCCCAAGCGGCGTTGTAGCGCGGCGATCTGGGTACGGGTTGCTACGCGCAACTTTGCATCCAAGTTTGAGAGTGGCTCATCCATCAAGAAGACCTGAGGTTCGCGAACAATTGCGCGACCCATTGCAACACGCTGACGTTGTCCACCAGAGAGCGCCTTTGGCTTGCGGTCTAAATAAGGCTCAAGGTCGAGAAGTTTTGCTGCTTCAAGGACGCGACGATCGCGCTCCTCTTTTGCAACGCCCGCGATCTTGAGGGCGAATCCCATATTCTCGGCAACCGACATATGTGGATAGAGAGCATAAGACTGGAAAACCATTGCGATATCGCGATCTTTAGGTGCAACATCTGTAACGTCGCGATCTCCGATGCGAATCGCACCATTGTCGACCTCTTCAAGTCCAGCGAGCATGCGAAGAGATGTTGACTTACCGCAACCTGATGGACCAACGAGGACGAGAAATTCGCCATCATTGACGGTGAGGTTGAGTTTGTCTACAGCTGGCTTGGTGGTGCCAGGGTAGATTCGTGAAGCGTTATCAAATACGACTGATGCCATGAGTTATTCACTCCTTCTCCGGGCAGGTACGTGCCCGACGATCCGTAGGATGAAGGTAAAACACTGGCGGGCGGAAGCCTGTCAGTGGCTAAAGATTAGCCACTCGGCGCCCTTTAACCAACCCTTTAGCGGTCAATTTCGCTCCACGCTACCCTTGAGTCATGGAGCCCAACCCCCCGATAGCCCCGATAGCCCCGATAGGTAGCGTCGGCCAGCTCGCTCTTGATTTACTCTTGGTGCTCCTCTTTATCGTGGTGGCAGGCATTTTCGTGGCTGCCGAGATCTCACTCATCTCTCTGCGCGAATCACAGTTGCGCCAAATGGAGGCGACCGGCAAGCGGCCGAAACGAACGGCACGACTGGTAAATCTGACCAAGAACCCCAACCGATTCTTAGCCGCCGCTCAGGTTGGCATCACCTTCTGCGGCTTCCTCTCCGCCGCGCTCGGCTCCCAGCGCCTTGGTACCTACTTCGTAATTCCAATCTTGGAGCGGTGGGGGTTATCCCATGGGCTTAGCACCGTCATCTCATTGATCTTTGTCACCCTCATGATTGCTTATGTCTCCTTGGTTCTTGGCGAGTTAGTACCCAAGCGGCTTGCGCTTTATCGCACAGAACAGATCGCGCTGGCCTCCGCCGCGAGTATTGACCGCATTGCAAATATCTTTCGCCCAATCATCTGGGTTCTTTCGCGATCAACAGATGCAATTGTTCAACTCTTTGGACTTAAACCGCAGGAAGTTCGCTCTGAGATCTCAGAGGCTGAACTCGTGGATCTTGTGACAGGTCACGCCGCTCTCTCAGATGAGGAGCGCGATATTGTCGAAGATGTCTTTAGCGCTGGGGACCTTGTCTTACATGAAATTATGGTGCCGCGCACCGAAGTGGACTTTCTCGATGTTGGATTAACTCTTGCTGAGGCGAAGTCGATCGCGGTGCGAACCGCTCACTCCCGTTATCCGGTCACTCGCGGATCTAGTGATGAAGTCATCGGGTTTTTACATGTACGTGATCTTCTTAATGCCCGTGAAGAGGAGATGAGCAAGACCCTGCTCGGCATCATGCGACCCGTAATTTTCTTGCCGGGAACTAAGGGCGTGCTGCCCGCGCTCACTGAGATGCGGATTAAACGAGCGCACTTGGCCATAGTTCTTGATGAATATGGTGGAACTGATGGAATTGTCACTCTGGAAGATATTGTGGAATGTTTCATCGGCGATATCGAGGATGAATACGATGAGCCAGAGAGTGAAGTGACGGCCCAGCCCACAACTGGGGATTTCGAAGTGGATGCCCTTATCTCACTCGAGGATCTCAAAGATGAGACAGGTATCGAGTTACCCGCCGGACCTTATGAGACGGTCGGTGGATTTGTGATGCACTTTCTCGGAAGATTGGCAGAAGTCCATGATGTGATTGTGGTTCCAGGGGCGCGGATCACTGTGCTCACATTGCAGGGCAAGCGCGCAGGGCAGCTGTTGATCTCGAGGCAGGATTAGTTCTCGGTAGGATAACTCCCATGTTGAAGCCACGCGTCTTATCAGGAATCCAGCCCACAAATGGCTCATTCCATTTAGGAAACTATTTGGGCGCGGTAAAGCAGTGGGTTGAGCTGCAAGAGAGCCACGACGCTTTTTACTGCGTAGTCGATCTGCACGCTCTGACATCCACTCCTAATCCCAAGGAGCTCCGCCAGAACTCTCTAGTCTCTGCCGCTCAACTCTTGGCGCTAGGCGTGGATCCTGCGCACTGCACCCTTTTCATTCAATCTCACGTACCTGCCCACAATCAGTTGGGTTGGGTCATGGAATGCTTAACCGGATTTGGCGAGGCGAGTCGCATGACTCAATTTAAGGATAAATCGCAGAAACTTGATAATGATCGAATTGGTGTTGGCGTCTTCACCTATCCAATGTTGATGGCGGCCGATATCTTGCTCTACCAAGCCGATCAGGTTCCCGTGGGTGAAGATCAGCGTCAGCACATTGAGTTAACTCGCGATCTGGCAACGCGTTTTAATAGTACCTACGGAAAAACATTCACCATCCCAGAGGGATATATTCTCAAAGAGGGCGCCAAGATTTTTGATCTGCAAGATCCCACTGCCAAGATGAGTAAGTCAGCTGAATCACTGAGCGGTCTCATTGAGATCCTTGATACGCCCGAGGCAAATGCCAAAAAGATTAAGAGCGCAGTTACTGACACCGGACGTGAAGTTCGCTTCGACTCCGCCGGGAAGCCCGGTATCTCTAACCTCTTAACCATCTTCTCCACTCTCTCGGGGCGAAGCATCGCTGAGATTGAAAACGATTTTGTGGGCAAGGGATATGGCGACTTTAAAGGTGCTGTTGCTGAGGTAGTTGTTGAATACCTGCGCCCTGTCCGTGCCCGCACCCTTGAACTTCTAGATGACCAAACCCATCTAGATGCTATTTTGGGTGCAGGCGCTCTGAAGGCAGAAGCAGTTGCTACGAAGACCCTTGCCGATGTATATGAACGGATTGGTTTCGTTGCGCGCGGCTAGGTTTCTTGGACTCTTAACGACTCTCTCGCTCTTTCTTGCCTTCCTTACCGGCCCATTCGAGGCATCCGATGCAGCCGATGCAGCCGTCTCTATCAAGATTGCGATCGTCTATGACGTGGGCGGACGTGGTGATCATGGCATCAATGACTCTGCAGCAAGAGGCGTTGATGCAATTAAAAAGAAATTTGGTTTAACCGCCCTCTCTGTACGCGAGCTGGTCACAAATGGAAGTGAGAGCGATCGAGAATCTCGACTGCAATTCCTAGCTTCAGCAAATTACAACCTAGTAATCGCCGTTGGTGCAAGTTTTTCACAGGCGATGGGAGTCGTGGCGGTTGCAAATCCCAATACCGATTTTTCGCTCATCAATGATGCGAGCGTTGGAAATCTCAATTTAAGCGATATGGTCTTTTCTAACCAAGATGGTGCTTACTTAGCTGGGGTGTTAGCAGCTAGCGCCACCAAGAGTAAGAGAGTTGGAATAGTCGCTCCCTCCTCTTACGCGCCCTACCTAGATGACTTCAAGAGTGGAGTCGTCTCCATCCTGCCGAAGGCGATTGTTTTGAGTCAGTTCGTGGATAAAGAGGTTGGAAACGCATCAAGAGTGCTCGCGGCGCAGGGCGTCGATATTATTTTTTCAGAGTGGATGAGCAGTAGCGAGGTGGAAGATACCGTCGCGGCGCTCTACACAAAGGCCCATCCCATTCATCTCATTGGTGTAAACCCAGATCAATACTTCCTGCTCGGAAAGAATAGTCAGAAGATTCTGATCGGCGCTGTCTCCAAACATGTAGATAGCGCAGTAAAAGATGTGATGAGCGCTGCACTTAATGGCGCGACAATAATTGATGTTCTGGATGCAAAAATTGGCATCTTTGGACATATGTACACGGTTAAGGATGGCGGAGAGTCCATGGCTCTCACCGCGCTAGGCGCGCCTTATTCGATCAAGGTTGCCGCGGCTATCGCGAAATTGAAGAGCGGAAAGGTAAAAGCGCCTTAATCCTCAATCACGCAGAGTAGTTGACCACTTGATACCGTCTGACCGACACCGATTCCAAGTAGAGCAATGACACCTGATCGTTCTGCCATTAAAGGTTGCTCCATCTTCATCGCTTCGAGCACCACAATGAGATCACCGACCTCGACGCGGTCGCCATTGCCTTTGAGAATCTTTACAACAGTTCCCTGCATCGGGCTGGTGAGAGAGTTTCCAGAGCTCTTTGCGACGCTATTGCTCTTGATCCGATGGCGCTTCTCTGTGGGCGCCTGAGAGTGAAGGACAACTTCAAAGCGGTGGCCGTTTACCTCTGCAACCACTTTTTGTGAAGCAATCTTTGAGGCAGCGACGCCCTCTTTGAAATTGAATGCTGGAATCTGATTATCGAATTCGTTCTCGATGTAGCTGGTATAAATTTTGAACTCTTCCGTGAAATTTGGATCATTTACGATCGCGCGATGGAATGGCAGCGCTGTGGCGAGGCCACCTATTTCAAATTCCCGCAAGGCGCGACGAGCTCGTTCAATCGCTTCTTTGCGAGTAGAACCAGTAACAATTAACTTTGCGAGCAATGAGTCAAAGTGCGAACCGATGGTGTGACCATGATCAAAGCCGGCATCTACGCGGACCCCGGGGCCGGATGGAACTTCCCACTTAGTAATTGTGCCAAGTGATGGTAGGAAGCCATTTCCAGGATCCTCGCCGTTGATTCGAAATTCCAGGCTATGTCCGCGAACTACGGGGTCAACGGGGCTAATTGCCTCGCCCGAAGCAATCCGCAGTTGCTCGCGAACAAGATCGAGGCCGGTAACTTCCTCACTCACGGGATGTTCAACCTGCAGACGAGTATTTACCTCGAGAAATGAGATGGTCCCATCTTTACCGACTAAGAATTCGCAGGTACCGGCGCCTACATAACCAACTTCGCGCATGATTGCCTTTGAGGAGGTGTAGAGCTGATCGATTTGTGCCGCCGTTAAGAATGGAGCGGGAGCCTCTTCAACGAGTTTCTGATGGCGACGCTGTAACGAGCAATCACGGGTACTGACGACTACCGCGTTGCCATACATATCGACTAAACATTGGGTTTCTACATGGCGTGGCTTATCGAGGTAGCGTTCAACGAAACACTCGCCACGTCCAAAGCCGGCAATTGCTTCACGCACTGCAGAAGCGAAAAGCTCTGGGATCTCTTCAAGGGTAAAGGCGACCTTGAGTCCGCGACCGCCACCGCCATGTGCGGCTTTGATAGCGACAGGAAGGCCGTGCTCTTTCGCAAAGACGATTACCTCATCAGGTGATTCGACGGGATCGGCGGTACCTGCAACGAGGGGCGCTCCAACCTTTGCTGCAATCTTGCGCGCAGAGACCTTATCGCCAAGTTCACGAATAGCGGCGGGCGGAGGTCCAATCCAAATAAGTCCAGCTGCAATAACGCGCTCGGCAAATCCTGCATTCTCGGAGAGAAATCCGTAGCCTGGATGAATCGCATCGGCGCCCGATTCCTTCGCAATCGCTAGGATCTTGCTCTGATCTAGATAGGTTTCGGCAGCTGAGAGACCATTGAGTGAGAAGGCTTCATCAGCAGTGGCTACGTGGAGTGAATTGCGATCGTCCTCCGAGTAGATTGCGATGCTCTTGACTCCGTGGTCGCGGCAGGCTCTAGCGACGCGCACAGCAATTTCACCGCGGTTGGCGATCAGGACGGCTGATATCTGCTTCATCTGCTTCATCTGCTTGCCTTTACTGGAACGATTGCGGACCATGCCAGTCCTAAGTTAATTGTGATCTTGCGTAGCGTGGGAAGTGAAAGCCCAATGATTCCGCTCGGATCACCCTCAATATGAGTAATAAATGGCGCGGAGCGCCCATCCAAGGTAAACCCTCCAGCAACCTGCAAGGGCTCTCCAGTATTAACGTAGTCAATGATTTCACTGTCAGTCATCTTCGCGAAGGTGACCTTTGAGGTAGAGATGTCGGAAACTTCCAGCCCCTGGTCGGTGTCGATGACCGAATGGCCGGTGTGCAGGTAGCCACTCTTTCCACTGAGGAGGCGACAGCGCTCAATGGCATTTTCAGGGCTTCCCGGCTTGCCAAGTGATGCTCCTTCAAATTCAAAGGTGGAGTCACACCCGATGATAAGTGAGTTGGTGAGTTCAGGTGAACTCTTAAAGACGGTGTGAGCCTTAAGGATTGCTAGGGCGATTACTAAATCAGATGGCGCCAACGCTAGAAGCTCTGGAGTCTCTTCATCAACGCCGCTGACCTTGATCACCGGTTCGATGCCGATTGATTGCAAGATCTGTTTACGTGAGGCAGAAGCCGAGGCGAGAACTATTTGCTTGGTCATGATGGGGTCATCCCCCATCTACGTGGCAGCGAGTTTTGAATCTTGAGGCGAGCCCATGAGCTGCGGTAGTTGGTTGGAGGGTGGGCGGTCTTTTCGATCTCATCGATGGCTCGAGTCAGTGCTAGGAGTTCCTCTTGAGTTGGAGTTCCAGCATGGATGGTAAAGCCGAGCTTACGAAATTCACGGGGGAAGTCATTGCTATGCAGCATTAGAGCGGAATATTTCCATGCTTGCGAGTCGGAAGATCCACGCGTTTATTGGCGAGAGCACGCAGAGCTTTGGTGATCTGCCCCCGAGTGGCATGTGGTTCGATGACAGCGTCGATGAAGCCGCGATCTGCCGCAATATATGGGTTGAGCAGTTGCTCTTCATATTCGTTGATCAACTCTGGAGAGCGTGCAGGGTTTTCAGCAATATCTTTTCGGTAGAGGATATTTACGGCGCCTTGTGCGCCCATGACCGCAATCTGTGCGGTTGGCCAAGCGAGGTTTATATCTGCACCAAGATGCTTTGAGCCCATCACGATGTAGGCGCCGCCATATGCTTTTCGAGTAATGACTGTTACCAGCGGAATAGATGCCTCCCCATAGGCGTAGAGCAACTTTGCGCCACGTCGAATGATGCCATTCCACTCCTGTTCGGTTCCAGGCAAGAAGCCTGGCACGTCCACAAGGGTGACCACAGGAATTCCAAAGGCATCGCAGGTACGCAGGAAGCGGGCTGCTTTTTCAGAGGCATCGATATCGAGAGTTCCCGCAAAGTTCTGCGGTTGATTTGCAATGATGCCAACAGAGTGACCTTCAATACGGCCGAATCCCACCAATATATTTGGAGCAAAGAGCGCATGGACCTCAAGGAAGTTTGCCTCATCCACGATCGCCTCAATGATGACACGCATGTCATATGGTTTATTGGGATTGTCGGGAATCAAGGAATCTAAGGCGCGATCGGATGGCGCAATGCCATCGGACTCCGTTGCGCGCAGGACCGGGGCATCGTCAAGATTGTTACTGGGTAAAAAGGAGAGGAGAGCTTTTACATACTCGAGAGCGGCATCTTCATCCTCCGCTAGGTAGTGAGAATTTCCAGTCTTGGTGTTGTGAGTCGCAGCGCCACCAAGTTCTTCCATTCCAACCTCTTCACCCGTCACTGCTTTAATGACATCGGGGCCGGTGATGAACATATGAGATGTTTCATTCACCATGATGGTGAAATCTGTGATCGCTGGCGAGTAAACCGCACCACCTGCACAAGGTCCGAGAATTACTGAGATCTGGGGGATCACTCCAGAGGAGCGCACATTGCGCTTGAAGATCTCGCCATATTGGCTCAGGGAAGCTACGCCTTCCTGAATCCGCGCCCCGCCCGAATCATTGAGTCCGATCATCGGAATTCCTGATTTGAGTGCGAACTCCATCACTTTGACGATCTTCTTTCCCATCGTCTCTCCGAGGGAGCCGCCAAAGACCATGAAATCTTGTGAGGAGATTGCCACGGTGCGCCCATCAATCGTGGCATAACCAGTGACAACTCCATCTCCATACGGATGCGATTTATTCATTCCAAATTTATCGGAGTGGTGTGTTGAGAAGGCATCGAACTCAACAAATGAACCTTCATCAACGAGCTTCGCAATGCGTTCGCGAGCTGTGTACTTTCCCGCTGCGCGTCGCTTTTCAATTGCAGCGGGCGAGCCGCTCTGCGCCGCCTTCTCGAGGCGTGCCTTCAAATCATTGATCTTGCCGGCAGTAGTATTAATTGCGTCAGTCACATCCACACTTTACTAGTGAAGCGAGCTTCTGTGATACGTGCCTACCTAGATAACTCCGCGATATCAGCCGCACTCGTAACTGATTACTGGCGGGTACGCGTCCTGAGAGAAGTCGCCTCCACTCAAGATGAATTGAAATACCAACTCGTCAGTAATGGTGAGTGTGTGGTCGCCGAGTTCCAGAGCGCGGGGCGCGGTCGTCTTGATAGAAAGTTTGAATCGGTGGCTAATGTTGGATTGCTCTTTTCATTTTACATAGCGCCAGAGCGGAAGGAAGAGTGGGGATGGATTCCGCTCTTGGCTGGAATTGCTTGCGCGCGAACTCTTAATGAGATGACGGAGTCGAGATCTTTCACCACGAAGTGGCCCAATGATGTGATCTGCGAGAGTGGCAAGGTCGCCGGGATTTTATGCGAACGCTACGGGGCCGGGATTATCGTGGGTATCGGCATCAATGTTTCAACGCTAAACAATGAGTTACCCGTCGAGACCGCCTCCTCTATCTTTATTGAGACCGGAATCGAGCTAGATCGAAATGAGTTACTTGTGGGAATTCTTAGCGCCTTTCAAGAGATCGTACGCAAATGGGAATCTGGTCACGATTTCATCCCTGCCTATCGGGCGCTTTCCAAGACAATCGGGAGTGAGGTGCAGATTTATTTGCCGGACTCTACAAGTCTCATCGGGATCGCAATTGGCGTCGATGAAGAAGGGCGCTTGAAGCTGGAGAGTGGAGATCTCATCGGTTCGGGCGATGTCGTGCATCTTCGGTAGACTCACAACGTGGATTTCCCAACCGTCGGAGTAATTGGAGCGGGTCAACTCGCCCGCATGATGGTGCCACCCGCAGTTGATTTAGGTATCACCCTTTCACTCTTTGCCGGATCACCAACGGAGAGCGGAGCACAAATTGCACCACACACCGTGGGATCACTGGCCGATCAAGAAGCCGTTTTACAATGGGCTCGCAGATGTGATGTTGTCACTTTTGAACACGAATTAATCCCGCAGGAGCTGATCGAGGCAATTTCTGCAACTGGCGTAAAGGTCTTTCCTACCGCCTCCTCATTCCTCTTCAGTCAGAACAAGTTGGCAATGCGCCAGAAGATGCAGGAGCTTGGTCTTCCTAATCCGGTTTGGCAGGCTTACGAAGGTGGCGAGGTTTCAATCAATTATCCACTTATCGCCAAGAGTGTCTCTGGTGGATATGACGGACGCGGAGTCTTCATCATCAACGAGTTGGAGGAGTTGCAAACACTCCACGAGAGAGTGGGGCAAAAACTTTTACTCGAGGAGAAGCTCTCCTTTGATTTCGAAATCGCAATCATGGTCGCCCGTTCACCGCAGGGTCAGGCAGCTACCTGGGCGCCAACGCTGACGGTGCAGCGCAATGGAATATGTACAGAGACCGTTACTCCAATTCCAAATTTCTCTCCTGCTCTGGCTGCCCAGACCGTACAAATTGCGCTCCAGATCGCACGGGGCATCGATCTGGTTGGAGTTATGGCTGTGGAGATCTTTGTGGTGGGGGAGAGCTTGATTATTAATGAACTTGCACTGCGTCCACATAACTCTGGGCACTGGAGCATTGAAGGGGCTGTAACAAGTCAATTTGAGCAACATTTGCGTGCTGTCTTGGACCTTCCACTCGGTGATACCTCGCTCGTCGCACCTTTTGCCGTGATGGGCAACGTCATTGGAGTTGAAACCGATAAGAGCCCTGATCTTTATAAGCCCTACCTGCATTTGATGGCTCGCATACCCGGGCTCAAGATTCATCAATATATGAAGGAGTTGCGTCCTGGACGCAAGGTCGGACACGTCACCTTGTTGGGTGAGGATCTTCTACACTTGAGATCTGAAGTTAGCCACGCCGTTGATTACCTGAGTGGAGCTATTGATGAGTAAAGATGTTGCGATTGTGATGGGATCTGACTCTGATTGGCCCACCATGCAAGAGGCTGCGACTGTCCTAGATGAACTCGGTATTTCTTACCACGTTGATGTCGTGAGTGCCCACCGCACCCCTCGTGAAATGTTGGACTTTGCGAGCGGCGCCGTTGCAGCTGGCTACAAGGTGATAATTGCAGGCGCCGGTGGCGCAGCGCACCTGCCTGGAATGATCGCCGCCGCTACTACCTTGCCGGTCATTGGAGTGCCCGTTGCTCTCAAAGTTTTGGATGGGATGGATTCACTTCTCTCTATTGTGCAGATGCCCGCGGGAGTGCCTGTGGCAACTGTCGGTGTGGGAAACGCAAAGAATGCTGGGCTCTTGGCGGCTCGGATTCTCGGCTCAAGCGATAGCGCGATCGCCTCCAAAGTCGGTGAGTTGATGGAGAGCGCACGGGTCGCCTCGCTGGAAAAGAGTAAATCCTTAAACGCTAAACGAAATACGCGGACCGGCTTTTAAAAGATCAAATATTGAAATATTTAGATATTTAGATATTAGAACGACCCAAGGCTCGAAACTTCCATCCGGCAGCGCGCCACCTATCGCGATCCAAAGCGTTGCGTCCATCGATGATGATCGGATTAGAAACGAGTTTTAATAGTTCAGCGGGATCAATCTCACGATAGAGCTTCCACTCCGTAAGGTGTAGCACTAAATCTGCACCTACAACGCATTCATTGATCTCTTCGGTAAAGTTCAACACGGGGAAACGCCTGCGAGCATTTTCGATCGCCTTTGGATCATGAACGGTAACTAAAGCACCAGCCGCCTGAATCTGTGCCGCAATGTCCAGTGCAGGGGAGTCGCGAACGTCATCACTATCGGGCTTGAATGCGGCACCGAGAACTGCAATCTTCCTCCCTCTTAGATCTTCGGAGAGATCTTTTCGGACCAGGTCGATCATGCGGGTGCGAGCGCGTACATTAATTGAGTCGATCTCGCGTAAAAATTCCAGGGCTTGTTCTGCTCCAAGTTCTTGTGCGCGTGCCATGAAGGCGCGAATATCTTTCGGTAAACATCCGCCACCGAATCCGATTCCTGCTTGCAAGAATCGACTACCGATGCGGGGGTCATATCCAATTGCCTTGGCAAGCACGGTGACATCCCCGCCTGCCGCCTCACAGACTTCGGCCATTGCATTGATAAAGGAGATTTTTGTGGCGAGGAATGAGTTTGCAGCCACTTTAACTAATTCTGCTGTAGGTAGATCTGCAACCACCCAAGGGGTTTCTTCCGCGAGGTTCTTTGCGTACACCTCGCGGAGCAGTCCCTCTGCGCGATCGTTGGTGACACCAACGACGAGGCGGTTTGGCTTCAAGGTGTCTTCGACGGCAAAACCTTCGCGCAGGAACTCGGGATTCCACGCAAGATCAGCCTCTGGATTAATGGCGAGGAGTTTACTGCGCAGCTTTGCTGCTGTACCGACGGGGACGGTAGATTTACCAACCACGAGTGAACCCGCTTTAATGATGGGGGCGATCGCGGCGATCGCACCAAAGACATATGTCAGATCGGCGGCTAATCCATCTTTTACCTGGGGAGTTCCCACGCAGATAAAGTGCAGATCGCAGTCGCTTATCTCATGGAAATTAGCGGAGAAAGAGAGCCGCCCAGATGCCAACTCAACCTGCAGTAGCTCCTGCAACCCCGGTTCATAGAAAGGAATAGTTCCAGATGCAAGGCTCGCAATTTTGGCCGGGTCTATATCAATGCCGATAACCTCGAAGCCAAGGCTCGACATACAGGCAGCGTGGGTGGCGCCTAGGTATCCGGTACCAATCACAGAGATTTTGAGGGTCATTGCGCCGATAGTAACGCTCCGAAACGGTAGCGTGAGCGCTCTATGACTCTGGACAATGCAAATTCGCGAGAAACTCCGCAGGGCGTTAGCCCGGGGGTTTCAGTTGTCCTGCCCATTTTGAACGAGGAGCGCTTTCTAGATCAAGGGATTAAGGCGATCCTGGCGCAGCGCTACGACGGTCCACTTGAAGTCATTCTGGCTTTGGGGCCATCGCAAGACCGTACTGATGAGATTGCAACCGAGCTCGCTGCGCAGGATTCGCGGGTGGTACTCGTCCAAAATCCCTCTGGCCGAACCGCTGCAGCGCTGAACTTGGCGATTGCAGCCTCCCGCTACTCCTTTATTTGCCGGATCGACGGTCACGCTGAAATTTCAGAGAGTTATATCGCCGCTGCGGTGCAGACAATGGCCGAGACCGGTGCGGTAAACGTAGGCGGCATTATGGCGGCCTCAGGAGTTGGTGCCTTTGAGCGCGCGGTCGCCACCGCAATGCGTTCACCGCTTGGAGTCGGAGCAGCGCGCTTTCATGTTGGCGGCAAAGCAGGTCCGGCGGATACCGTCTACTTGGGTGTATTTGAGAAGAGGGCCTTGCTCGCAGTTGGAGGATATGACGAGAGATTTATTCGGGCTCAGGATTGGGAGTTGAACTTCCGCCTACGTCAAGCTGGAGGAACTATCTGGTTCGATCCAGATTTAGTCGTGACCTATCGTCCCCGCCCTAACTTGCGAAGACTCTCGAAGCAATATTTTGAGTATGGCCGTTGGCGGCGCGCTGTAAGTCGAAGCCATAAAGGCACGATCAACTTTCGCTATTTGGCACCACCGGTTGCCGTCATAATTATCGCCCTCTCCTTGGCACTCGGGTCGCTTGTAAATCCATTTCTCTTCCTCCCGGCAGGTGCATATTTTCTTGGAAATCTTCTAGGCTCATTTCTTATTGGTAAAGATGTGAAAGAGAAAATAATCTTGCCGGCAGTCCTTGCGACGATGCACTTTTCTTGGGGAATTGGTTTCATTACATCTCCAAAGGGTTTGGTCTAAATATGAAGCGCTTTATGATGTTGGTGTTGCTCTTCTCTCTGCCAACTAGCGCTCTCGCTGCAACGATCCCTCCGCACTTTGTATTAACTGGATCAGGCTTCGGTCATGGAGTTGGAATGAGTCAGATAGGTGCGCAAGGCCAGGCCATGGAGGGTCAGAGCGCACAATATATTTTGAACTATTGGTTTCCCGGCACCCAAGTTCAATCTGTTCCAGATACGCAGTTAGTCCGAGTCAATATTGCTCACCGTGCAACGTTTGCAACTATTGCCCTCGCCCCAGGATTCTCTCGCTCAAATATTGATCTCTCGAGTAATTCAGATGGCTCACTTAATAACGGTGGCCTCGGCGATAGTTCTAGCATCTACAAGTTTTCACTTCTCGGTAAGCAAATAGGCGCCCAAATGACCCAAATGACCCTAATGAATGGTAAAGGATTGGTCCCACAAGCCTTCGCTCCACAACCACTTTGGAGTATTTATTGGACGGGTACCGCGGCATTTCCAAATCCTTCAGGTGGTCTGACCGGTCCAAAGCCGCAACCATTCACTGCCATCAAAGTAACGACGAGTTCGGGCTCTATCCAGTTGCGATACGGCCAACTGCAGTTGAAAGTGGTTGCAGGCAAGATAGAAATAACTGCGACGATGACCCTAGAGCAGTATCTGCTCGGGGTAGGTGAGATCTCATCAAGTTGGCTTCCGGCCGCGCTACAAGCACAAGCTATTGCTTCTCGAACTTATGCCCTTGCGCATTCTGCATTTCGTCCGTCTTGCGACTGCAATCTTTACAGCACCACAACTGATCAGGCCTATATTGGCTATGCGAAGGAGTCAGAAGTCGGGGTTGGGCAGAATTGGATTGCGGCGGTTACGGCGACCGAGATCGATGCCACCGATGCACAGGTTATTTACTATCTAGGCGCGCCAATCTCGGTCTTCTTCTTTTCATCTGATGGTGGGCAAACACAGAGGAGCGCAGATGTGTGGGGAACGGCGTTGCCCTACCTCACCAACGTGCCGGACCCGTGGAGTCTTGATATCTTCTTAAATCCTCAATACGCCCATTGGCAGCGGGTCCTAATTCAAAAAGATGTTGCAAAAGCATTTAACTTGCCAGATGTAATGAGCTTGGCGATTACAGTGCGCACCGTTACAAATAGTGCGACGCTGATTACTGCAACTTCAAGTACGGGTGGTAGCGCACAATTGTCCGTCGGAGATTTCAAAACCAAGATGCGCTTACCCTCTTCATGGTTTGAGATCGCACCAACGGTTTTTTAGTTTGAGTGCAGGATGGAATTCAAACCTTCCCAGCCACCAACCTTCGGAACAACTTCTAAATTTCCGCTCATCGAGTTGCGGCGGAAGATTAAATTATTAGCGCCAGAGAGTTCGCGCGCTTTAACGACATTTCCATCAGGCAGGCTGATTTTTGAACCTGCGGTGATATATGTTCCAGATTCGATGACACAGTCATTGCCAAGAGAAATGCCAAGACCTGAATTTGCACCAAGGAGGCAACGCTCCCCGATGGAGATAACTTCTTTTCCGCCGCCGCTTAGGGTACCCATGATGGAAGCTCCACCCCCAACATCGCTTCCATCGCCCACCATAACGCCAGCGCTGATGCGGCCTTCGACCATCGATTTACCCATTGTTCCCGCATTGAAGTTAACAAAGCCCTCGTGCATGACGGTGGTTCCAGCGGAGAGATAAGCGCCAAGGCGTACGCGATCCGCATCTGCAATTCGAACACCCTCTGGAATAACATAATCAACCATTCGTGGAAACTTATCGACGCTGTAGATAGTTATGTTGCCGTGAGCTGCGCGTAATTTTGCGCGAGTGCTTTCAAAGTCAACCAGTGAGCATGGTCCTGCTGAAGTCCAGGCAACGTTTGTCAGTAGACCAAAGATTCCGTCAAGGTTTACGCCGTGCGGCTTTACCAGCCGATGGGAGAGCAAGTGCAGTCGGAGGAAGGCGTCGGTGGCGTTTGTTGGGGCGGCATCTAGATCGATCTCAAGGTCCACAGCTACTTTTGTTACTTCTCTGAGAGGGTCAGGATCGAGTAGGGCCGAGCGGTCGGCGGCCGCCGCAAACGCAGCAAGTCCCACCTGCAGGAACCAACAATCTAGGAGATCCCCGTTCGCTGCGAGGGTTGCTACGCCACTTCCAAAGGCTTTTCTCATGGAGCGAACGCTATCAAATGGCTTAAGGAGCAGGATTTTTCCGCCTCATTGAATGGGCGTACTACTTTGTTACGGCTACTAGTAATCTCCTATCTATGAAGCCGGTGCCGTCTCTCGCGGAAGTTATCGCGAGCCTTCCGGAGGAGGAGCGAATTGTGCTCTCTCTGCATTATGTCAAGGGTATGGCGACCGGCGATATCGCACAGACCCTCGGTGTCCCATGCAAGGCGGTAGAAACGGTGATAGAGCAGGGGAAAAGGCGGCTATTTGCCGCCCTTGATTTCCCACCGTTAGCCTGATGCGAGATACTTCTCCCTACATTCTTCATTGTTTTGAGGTAAGGGAGTTTCACCATGGCAGCCATGAAACCACGTACTGGCGATGGTCCCATGGAGGTCACCAAGGAGGCTCGTAGCCTAGTGATGCGTATTCCTCTGGAAGGTGGCGGCCGCCTGGTCGTTGAGCTCAACGTCGAAGAGGCGACTAATCTCGGAAACGCCCTGCAGGCGGCAGTCGCTCTTGTAAAGAAATAGCGCCCTCGAATGCGCCTACCCCAGCCAACTTTTTCCACTGTAGGCAAGCAGAGTGAGCAAAGTTTAGAGAGCTTTAACGCGCTGGTCCTTCCCGCTCATCTCTCCGAGGAGGGCGCAGTTCTTGCCACCAACTCCATTACGGATCAACTGCTAGCCGTAACTGGGCAGAACTTTGCGGAAATTCTCGCTATGTGGCCCGATTTCACCGCGAAGCCCGGTGAGATTCTAGAAATTCCTCTCAATTCCGCCAAAAAACTGCACCGACTTTATATCCTGGGATTTGGCACTGGATCGGTTGAAGAGTCGCGCAAGGCCGGGGCATCGCTCGGGCGCAGGGTGAAAGCAACTGGCTACTCGATATTTAGCGCATACCTCGGTAATTTCGATGCAACGGTGGCGCACCTGGTTGCCATCTCACTCTCGCAATATGGGTGGAGCGTGAAGAGCGATTACTCCAAGAGCGATAAGAGTGCGCGCGCCAAGGGTGAGACAGTCTTCAGCTTTGATACGAGTCTGCGCGAGGCCACCATGCGTGCAAGAATTTTAGCAGAAGCGGTTTGGACCACCCGGGATTTAATACATACGCCGTCAAACATAAAGAACCCTGGTTGGATGGCGACCCAAGCTAAAAACTTGGTAAAGAAGAGCAAATCACCTGATCTCGCTGTCACCATTAAAAAGGGCGCTGCACTGGAAAAATTTGGTGGGATGTGTGCTGTCGGAAATTCTGCTCCCGCAACGCCGCCACACCTCATTGAGGTTTCTTATGCTCCGAGCGGAAGTGAAAATTGGCCGCATGTGGTTTTAGTGGGCAAGGGAATCACGTATGACACTGGCGGCATCTCTCTTAAGCGGCCCTATGCCACGATGATTCCAATGAAGAGCGATATGGCGGGAGCTGCAGCGATTCTTGCAGCGACCGTTGCCATGGCAGAGATTAAGCCGCGGGTACGTATCACAGCCTTGATGATGTGCGCCGCAAATATGGTTTCCGGAACCGCGCAACGTCCCTCCGATGTAATCACTCAGTACGGCGGCACAAGCGTTGAGATTGTTAACACCGATGCGGAAGGACGCCTCGTTCTTGCAGATGGCCTTGCCTATGCCGACCTTGAACTCAATCCCGATTACCTGCTCGATATCGCCACCCTCACTGGATCTGCGACTGTGGGTCTGGGAAAACAATATGGAGCGATGTACTCTCGCAATCTTGCGCTCATTGCCCAGTTACACGAAATTGGCGATCGAATCGGCGATCGAGTCTGGCCGATGCCTTTGGTAGATGATTACAAACCCTCTTTAGCGAGCCAAGTCGCCGATCTCAACCACGATGCCTCAGCGCAGAGTTTTGGCGCTGGCTCAGTCACCGCGGCTCTCTTTCTTGAGCGTTTTGTTGGTGGACGCAAGTGGGTGCACCTAGATATTGCAGGTCCTGCGCGCTCTGAAGTTGACGCTGGAGAATTGATCAAAGGTGGCACAGGTTTTGGCGCTCGTCTGCTGATCGAATGGCTAGCATCTCTCTCATGATAAGCAATCGCGGTGATATGTCGGCCTTTGCTGAAAGTTACGTGCGCGAAGATATTTTTATGCAGCAAGCTCGGAACAACGCCGACGAGCTAGGAACTCTTGATCCGACCCCCGCCGTCGGGGGCCTCCTGAAATTCATGGTGGAATCCTTGAACGCCCGCTCCATTGTTGAGATCGGCACCGGCTCTGGAGTGAGTGGTCTCTGGCTTTTCGCTGGAGCAGCGCCAGATGCTGTACTGACCTCAATTGATACCGAGCGGGAACATGCGGCCTCGGCGCGCTTTGTCTTTGAGGAGTCGGGAATTTCTACCCAGCGCTTTCGATTAATCACAGGAATTATTATGGAAGTTGTGGGGAAACTTGCAGATAGTAATTATGACTTGGTAGTTATTCGCCCTGCCGCCGACCTGATGGACCTCATACACGAGGCCTATCGCTTACTTCGTACGGGGGGCATTCTCTTTATTGACCAAGCGCTCAGCGGTGGAAAAGTTGCCGATCCCACGCAGCGTGACTTCGAGAGCATCTCTCGCCGCGATGGTATTCGCTCGGTGAAAGAGGATTCGCGGTGGAGTTCAAGTGTTCTTCCAATTGGCAATGGAGTTCTTGTAGCGACCAAGCTTTAACTCACTTATACTGAGAAAATGTCTGATGTTGAAAGTTCTTCCCAAGAGCAAGACTCGTTAGCTCCGCAACCTGAAGAAGCGGTTGCCCCTTCAAGTGAGACCAACTCCGAAACTCCCTCCGAAATTTCTTCGAGCGTCCCGTCTGCAACGCTGATGCCGACACAAACTCCCTGGTGGGTTTCTGATGGTCAGTCCACGATTGCAAGATATGCACCAGTCGCTCCAATTAAGCGCGCGCTCCATGTGACGTGGTACATGGCGCTGGCCATGTCGCTGATTGCCGGGCTGGTCGGCGCTCTTGTCGGCAAGGTGGCCTTTGATAACAATCCGCATCTAGTGACAACAAGTCAAGTAATTGAGCGAGCACCGAACTCAATCGCAGGCATCGCTGCTCGTGTCTCTCCTTCGGTCGTTGAAATCAATTCGACCACTAACTCGGGAACTGATACCGGATCTGGCTTCTTTATTCAAAGCAACGGCTACATCATGACAAACAACCATGTGATTGAAGCGGCGGTTCTCGGCAATTCTAAGATCACCGTAAAGCTAGCCAATAACAAGCAATACACCGCAACCGTTGTTGGGCGGGACACCTCTTACGATCTCGCCGTCCTTAAAATTGATGTTACGGGTGCGCCCGCTCTCGCACTTGGTGATAGCGATAAGGTTCAAGTGGGAGATACAGTCATTGCCATTGGCTCCCCGCTGGGATTACAAGGCACGGTTACTTCGGGAATTATCTCGGCAAAGAATCGCCCCGTAACCACGAGTTCGGATAACACCGCCAACGAGAGCTCATTTATCAATGCGTTACAAACCGACGCCGCGATTAATCCAGGGAATTCTGGCGGTCCCCTTGTGGATGCGACTGGCGCGGTCATTGGCGTTAACTCTGCGATCGCATCCCTCGGTAGTTCTGCCATGGGGCAACCAGGTTCAATTGGGCTGGGCTTCTCTATTCCAATCAACCAAGCGAAGCGCACCGCTGATCAATTGATTAAGACCGGTACGTCCCACTACCCAATAGTTGGAATGTCACTTGACTCTGCTTTCTCTGGTCCAGGGGCGAGGATTGCTAACGTTGCGAACGCGATCTTGCCAGGCGGACCTGCTGCAACTGCGGGTTTGCAACCGGGAGATATTGTTTTGAGTATTGATGGCCAACCTATCTCAGTGTCCGACGATTTGATCGTTGCGATTCGATCCCATGCGATCGGTGACACAGTCACCCTCAAATTTCAGCGTGGAACTGTGACGCAGACGGTCAAACTCGTACTCGCCGCCTCTAAATAGCGTCGTAGAGTGCTCTCATGATGGATGAGATTACTTCCGCTATTCGCCAAGCGCTGGCCCAGGTTAATGATCCAGAGTTGCGTCGAGCGCTTCCTGATCTTGGAATGGTTGAGAGCGTCGCTTACCGCGATGGCGTAGCGACGCTAGGGATTAAGTTAACGATTAGTGGCTGCCCTATGCGAGATCGTTTGAGTTCTGACATCACCACCGCAGTGGGCAAGGTTGCTGGTGTCGCTCAGGTGGTCATCAATTTTGGAGTGATGAGCGATGAGGAGCGCGAAGCGGTTAAGAAATTACTTCGCGGCGGGCGCGAGAAATTTAATCCCTTCGCGCAAGAGGATTCATTGACGAGGGTAATTGCAGTTGCATCTGGAAAGGGTGGAGTTGGTAAATCCTCGATCACCGCAAACTTAGCGGTAGCGGCAGTGGCGCGCGGGCTCAATGTTGGAATCTTGGATGCTGATGTCTACGGCCACTCCATCCCACGACTCATGGGAATCTTGGATAGACGTCCGACCGCTTTGGATCAGACATTCATTCCCGTTGAAAATCACGGTGTAAAAGTGGTCTCTATGGAGATGTTTAAACCAAATCGCGCGGACCCAATTGCCTACCGTGGACCGCTCTTGCATCGCGTACTTGAGCAACTTATGAGTGATGCATATTGGGGGACACTAGATCTCTTGCTGCTAGATCTGCCCCCAGGCACGGGTGATATTGCGATCTCCCTCGGCCAATTGATTCCGCGCTCGGAAATTCTTGTAGTTACCACCCCCCAAATAGCAGCGGCTGAGGTGGCAGAGCGCGCGGGAAGAATTGCCTTCCAGATGAAACAGCGCATCCTGGGAGTAATCGAGAATATGTCGGCGAGTCCTTGCCCGCACTGCGGGGAAGCGATTGCACTCTTTGGAAGTGGCGGCGGAGCGGAGACAGCTAAACGTCTGAGTAACTTGGTGGGTTCGCAGGTTCCACTCTTGGCTCAGGTGCCCTTTGACGCACAGCTCCGTGATGGGGGCGATAACGGTACGCCAGCCTACTTGAGCTCAGGTGATAGCTTGATCAAGAAAACATTTGATGAACTTATGAACTCGTTGATGGCCACTCGCCCTTCACTGCTCGGCCTCCCGCTCTCGCTGCATACTTAAGCCTTTCCTTAGGGGGGTAGCCCGTAGACTGACCGCGTGAAACGCCCTCCGGTCCCCTCGATTAACACCGTCGCCAAGCGGCTGGTGGGACGAAGCGATCTCCTAATTTCGCGCAAGAGCGTGCGCGATTCATTGGTCTCTCTCGCGGGGCTAATAGGTCGCCCAGTGGTTGATCCTGAAGGTCGCGAAATTGGACGCTTGGTTGATGTCGTTGTTCGCCACGGAGAGGAGACCTACCCTCCGGTGACGGGATTGATCGTCAAGGTGGCCAACCGTAAATCTTTTATTAATGGCGCTCGCATTTCACAACTGACTCCAAGCTCAATCACTCTCTCCTCAACCAAGGTTAACCTTGAACCCTTTTCCCGTCGGCCCGGGGAATCCTTGTTGGATGCCGATGTGTTAGATCACCAGATTGTCGATGTTGACGGGTTGCGTGTTGTTCGTACCTCAGATTTGTACCTAGCTCCTTTTAATAAAGAGGTTCGCGTTGTCGGGGTAGATATCTCCTTTGTCTCTTTCCTGCGTCGTTTATTCCCGGGTTCTCTCTCGCGCCGCCCAACTCCAGATCACGTCATTGACTGGGCCTCGGTTGCATCTTTGATGGATTCGCACGGTGCGGTACGCACCTCTGGCACGCGCTCCGCTCTCAGCCAACTGCGCCCCGCCGACTTAGCGGATCTCATCGAAGATCTTGCCGGAAGGGAGCAGGGCGCGCTGATTGAAATGCTTGATCCAGATCTCGCCGCTGATGCGCTTGAAGAGATGGAGGATGACGAGCTAGAGGGCTTGTTACGTGGACTCTCGGCTGAACGCTCGGCGCAATTGTTATCCCGCATGGAGCCCGATGAGTCGGCTGAAGTGCTGCGCGACCTTGATGACGAACACCGCGAAAGCATCTTGGACGCGATGGAAGCTGGAACGGCAAAGCAACTTCGCCAACTCGTCTCCTTTGATGAAGAACTTGCTGGTGGAATCATGACAACCCACATCATGGTTGTGAAGAGTACGGCTACCGTTGCAACCGCCCTGCAACTTCTCGTTGAAAATCGTGAGCGCGAAAGCTCTGACGGCGTTGTTGTGGTCGATAGCAAAGGTAAGTTGCTCGATCACATCCAAACGGTCGAACTAATCGCTGTCGATCCCGAGAGTCTGGTCTCTGACTTGATCGCAAAACCATTTCCTACCGCGGTCACGATTGACACCCCAATTGGTGAAGTTATTGAAGAATTTTCAAATAACCGCGGATCTTCGATCATCGTCATCGATGAGAAGAACAAGCCAATTGGACGAATCCTTGCCGATGATCTCGTTGATTCGCTCTCCAAAAGCCGGAGTCGATTCTCGCAGAGCGGTGTAACGCGTTCATGACACAGGTGGCCATTCCTAGCGGTCGCAAATTACGCATCGCCGCATTCTTAGCTGTCATGGGTCCCGGAGTCATCGCAGGACTCTCCGACGATGATCCTGCCGGTATCACTACCTACTCCCAACTTGGCGCCCAATTTGGCTACCGCCTCCTCTGGGTCTTGGTCGTTTCCACCATCGCTCTCATAGTTTTTCAGGATTTGGGCGCCCGCATCGGTGTCGTGACGCGTCAAGGACTTATCGGGTTAGTGCGTCAAAAGTATGGGGCCCGCGCCGGAAGTTTTAGCGCCGTTGCACTGATCTTGGCCAACCTCGGCACGATGACTGCAGAGTTTGCAGGGGTTGCCGCGGCTGGACAGCTCTTTGGTATCTCACGCTACTGGACCGTGCCATTGACTGGATTTTTTATCTCTGCCCTGGTGCTGCGCGGTACATTTAAGAAGGCCGAGCGCGTCTTCTTCGTACTCTCCGCAGTCTTTATCTCCTATATTGTGGCCGGCTTTATGTCCCATCCGCATTGGGGAGCTGCAGTGCGCGGCATGGTGGTGCCATCAATGCCTTTCAATCGCGATGCGATCAATATTGCGACCGCAACTTTGGGAACGACCCTTGCGCCTTGGGGTCTGGCCTTTATTCAATCGTATGCAGTGGACAAGCGCCTCACCCGTGCAGATCTAAAGTTGTTGCGCGCCGATGTATGGGTTGGTTCAGCGCTTACTGGGATCATCGGTTTCTTCGTCATCGTTACCTGCGCAGCAACGCTTAACCGCGAGCACATCACAAATATTACTGACGCGGCACAAGCAGCTCGTGCCCTTCAACCGCTGGCTGGAACTCTTGCAAAAGATATCTTTGCGGTAGGCATCATTGGCGCCGCCTTATTGGCCGCTTCGATCTTGCCGTTATCGACCGCTTATTCGGTGAGTGACCTGACTGGCTCGCCGGCGGCCCTTGACGATAAATTTGATGAAGCCCCACTCTTCTACATCACCTTTGCAGCTATCACCGTTGTAGCCGGTGGCCTCATCATGATTCCCGGAGTCTCGCTGATATGGATTTTGATTAGTTCACAGATTCTAAATGCCATTCTTCTACTTCCACTGCTCGCCTACATGTTCGGTATCGCCCGCGACAAGAAATTGATGGGTGAATTCGTGGCGGGTAAGCGCGCTTTAATCCTCTATGGCTCCATCATCGCGCTGGTAGCTGTCTGTGTGCTGGCTCAATTCTGGTTCATCTTTAATCTGTGAAAACTAAAACCCACGATCACACCGCCCTGCCGCAAGGACGGGATATCACCTTTCTTATCGCGGGGATATTTGGAATCGGATCTTCTGGTCCTCTGATTGCAAAGAGTTCAATGCCGATTTCAACTCTTGTCTTTTGGAGAAATTTGGGTGGCGCGCTCATCATGGCCCCCTTTGCCATTAAGTCTGGTGAATTAACCGATAAGCGCAATCGCCGACTCTTAGCGACTTCAGCGATTGCCGGAGTGGTGCTTGCCGCCCACTTTTTAACCTTCTTCGCCGCGATGCGCTTCACCTCCGTTGCTGCAGGCACGGCGCTTGCTGCGCTCCAACCGATATTCGCGGCTCTCTATATGAAATTTCGCGGAGCAAAAATCTCGTCGCAATCGTTAGGTGGGATGGCCCTTGCATTCGCCTCGCTACTTTTAATCACCGGCGTTGACTTCTCGCTTTCGACTCGAGCATTTGTAGGTGATCTCTTAGGGATTGCCTGTGCTGCGCTGGCAGCGACTTACGTGATCATCGGTTCTGGTGTTCAAAAATCGCTCTCGACCTCAACCTACACAACGGTCTGCTTCTTCTCCTGTGCGATAACTGCACTCCTTGCAAGTTTGGTAACTTCCTCACCACTTCTACACTTTGCAGCGCGACAGTGGCTCTACCTTTCAGGACTGATAATTGGCGCGCAATTCCTGGGGCACACGCTATTCAATATGACTCTTAAAAGGGTCTCACCAGTGGTCGTTTCGCTCATCGTCTTCTTTGAAGTTCCAGTTTCTGCGATCATTGCCTGGATATGGCTGCACCAACACCCCTCCGCGGGAACTATCCCAGGAATTATTGGCCTACTCATTGGTTGTGCCATCTTCGTTGTGAGGAATAAGCCCGTAGATGATTGACCTTCATACGCATTCGAATTTCAGCGATGGAACGGATAGCCCCGCAGACCTCATTAACAAGGCGCACGCCGCTGGCTTAACCGCTATAGCCCTCACTGACCACGACACGGTTGCAGGTTGGGATGAGGCCATCCAATGGCTTCGGCCTGGGTTAGCGCTGGTCCTGGGTTCAGAGATCTCCTGCCAGACTAGCGATGGCATTAGCGTCCATATGCTGGGGTTGATGTTTGATCGAGAGAATGAAGAGTTGCGCTCGGTGATGGCCCGTACCCGTGAGAATCGGATTGGTCGTATGCATAAGATGATTGCGCGATTTAACTTGGCGGGTTACGAGATCACCATGCAAGATGTGGAGGCACAACTTTCAGATGGAGCGACTTTGGGGCGGCCGCATCTCGCTGATGCCTTGATCGCCAAAGGATATCTGAAGAGTCGTGAAGAGGTCTTCGCTGAGGTCTTGCACAACGACTCACCCTTTTATGTTGCGCATTACTCACCAACTCCTGAGGATGCCATCAGGTTGATCAAAGGGGCTGGCGGAGCCGCGGTGATCGCTCACGCCATGTCATCTCTGCGCGGTCGCGTCATATCTACTGACACATTCGAAAATTATGTGCAGGCCGGCCTAGATGGAATTGAGGTCTTGCACCGTGACCACACCGCAGAAAATCGAATAATTCTGGCCGATATCGCGGATGAGTTTGGGCTAGTCAAGACGGGCTCTAGTGACTACCACGGCAATGGAAAACTCAACCAGCTCGCCGAATTCCATACCGACCCCACTGAATTTGAGAAACTAGAGGCGCGCACCACTCAAAGTCGAGTTATAAGGCGGTAAAGCCAACTTTCGTGTCAGTTGCATCACCGATCTCGATGTAGGAGATCTTCCCCGCAGGAACCAAGATTGTGCGCTCCTTGATATCTTTCAGTTCAAATGTCTTACCTGCGGAGATCGCCTCACTGGCGAGCGATACAACTTTTGCCGCCTCAAGGTGGGTCTCAAAATGTAACTCTTGTGATGTGTCGGATATGCCGACGCGAACTGAGGTCTTACCTTCAAAGTCTTTCTTAGCCATACTCGCAGTTTAGTGCTCTTCAGATTTTGCGGAAACCTGAAATTCCTCGCCATTGCAGACTCGCGACCAATTTGACCGCGAGATCGCGATCTATCCTGCCATCACGGGCAAGCCAGTGACGGGCGGTGGTCTGGGCGGTTCCGATCAATCCGACGGCGAGCATCATCGCCGATTCTTGTGAGATTCCGGTATCCGTCGTAATTGCCTCACTAAAAGCGAGTGCGCACTCGTATGACATTCGGTTGAGTCGCTCTCGTACCTGTGGTTCAACCGCCATATCGCTCTCAAAGAGGAGTCGAAAGGCTTCGCCCTCGCGATTGATGAAGTCGAAGTAGGCATTGACCGTTGCCAGGACTCGCCCTGCATTATCTTTTGTGGAGGCCACCGCGTTACGGATATCCGCAACCAAGTAGTCACAGTGGATATCGAGTACCGCTAAGTAGAGATCAAGTTTGGAGGGGAAATGCTGATAGAGAACGGGCTTACTGACATTGGCCTGATCTGCGATCTCATCCATCGCCGCTGAGTGGTACCCCGCAGCGGTAAAAACCTCGAGAGCGGCGGCCAAGAGGGTTGCACGGCGCTCATCGCGAGGAAGGCGTATCTTCTCTTCGTTCATTAGCACGATGTTAGCCCATCATTCATAATGAGCGCGTGAGAAACTTCGATCAATTGCCCTCTCGTCGCATCCTCTTTGTCCATGCCCATCCCGATGATGAGACGATAAATAACGGCGCAACAATGGCTGGGTATGTGGCGCAAGGCGCGGGCGTGACCCTCATTACCTGTACACGGGGCGAGGAGGGCGAAGTCCTTGTACCGGAACTACTGCACCATTCGGCCAAGCAGGAGAACACCTTAGGAAAATATCGTGAGGGAGAGTTAGCCGATGCGATGAAGGAGCTTGGAGTCACAGATTTCCACTTTCTCGGCGGTACAGAGCGCAAGTATCGTGATTCGGGAATGATGGGAACCGCCCCAAATGAAAACCCAGAGTGCTTCTGGAAGGCCGATCTCGATGAGGCAGCGACGCGACTGGTTCGCGTAATCCGCGAAGGTAAGCCACAGGTACTCGTCTCTTACGATGATCATGGCGGCTATGGCCACCCCGATCACATCAAGGCGCACCAGATCGCTATGCGTGCGGCTGAGTTAGCAGCCGATTCGGGTTACGGTGAGGGCGAGCCGTGGGAGATCGCAAAAATTTATTGGAGCGCCATTCCGCGCTCAGCAATTCAAAATAGCCTTACCAGTACCAATTTTTTTCTAAGAGTACTGATCAAGCTATTTAACTACGTACCCTCGAACTGGGTTGCTCTGCCCTTTGTGAAGGCGGACTCCGTCGTCACCACCAAATTTGATGGTGAGAAATTTCTTTCTCAGAAATTGGCGGCGCTGCGGGCACATAAGACGCAATTAATTATCCACGGGGATCTCTTTAAATTTTCTGATCGCTTGGCGACGCGGGTAACGGGAACGGAGTACTACATCAGGGTTAAGGGTGCACCTAGCGCCCCTTTTGATAAGAGCGGTCGAGAGCTGGATTTATTTGCTGGAGTTACGGAATAACTTCCCAGTTTTGGCCGTCTGCTCCATCCTTGATCTTTATCTTCCGGGCCAAGAGTTCATCTCGGAGCTGGTCGCTGCGTACAAAGTCCTTTGCCGCGCGAGCGAGTTGGCGTTCTTCAATGAGAAGTTGCAGCTCTTCACTCAACTGAAACACTTCTGGTGCGCGCGTGATATCTAGACCAAAGAACTGATCGAGAGTGGCGAAGAGTTGGGCTTTGGTTCTGTCAGAAATCGAAGGTTCGCGTTCTATGGCGCGCATCTTCACTAGTGCACGCGGTGTATCTAGATCGCTGCGAAGTAAGTCAAGGATAGATTCGGTAAGTTCAGCGACCACTTCCTGATCGTTATGGCCCTCCGATTTGGACCACTCCTGATATTTATTTCGCCAGCGCTGTAGGGTTGAATCAGCGGCTGCAATCTGGCTCCATGTGAGATCCATCTGGCTGCGATATTTATTTTCCAGAAAGACTAAGCGAAGGGCGAGCGGATCAAAGCCACGCTCCACCACATCCTGTAGGAGTACGACATTTCCTGCGCTCTTCGACATCTTGCGCCCATCGAAGAGAAGATGCTCTCCGTGAACCCAATGATCAGTAACTTCATTCATAACTCCACAATTACTCTGAGCGCGTTCATTCTCATGGTGGGGAAAGCGCAGGTCAATTCCACCAAGGTGTAGATCCACATGTCCCTGTAGGTAATGGAGTGACATCGCCGAGCATTCAATATGCCACCCGGGAAAGCCGGGCCCCCACGGTGAGTCCCAGATCATTGCGGTACGGTCGCCAGCGCTCTTCCATAAGGCCCAGTCAGCGTGAAAACGTTTGGCGCCATCTCCTATGTATTCATATCGATGTCCCGGAAGGAGTTCTTCCAATTTATTTCCGCTGAGAGCGCCATAACTCTCAAAGGATGTGGCAGCAAAGTAAACGGTACCGTCATCCCCGAGATAGGCATTGTCAGATTCAATCAATTGCTCGATCAAGCGTTGCATCATGGCAATGCTCTCGCTGGCGCGGGGGTAGATATCTGCTGGGATAATTCCTAGCCGCTCTATATCGTGATGGAACTTTGCCTCGTAGAAGCGGGCGAGTGCAAAGGGATCTCTCTTCTCAGCTTGCGCCTGTGCAAGAATTTTATCTTCACCCGTGTGTAGCTCCTCGGCCGAGCGAAGGTCCTCACCCATATGGCCGACATCTGTAATGTTCTGCACGCTCTTGACCTGAAATCCCGAAAGTCTGACTAGGCGAGAGATCAAGTCTCCCAATATAAAGGTACGCAGGTTTCCCACATGGGCATCTCGGTAGACGGTGGGCCCGCAGCAATAGAGGCGCAGGGCTCTGCCATCGCTGATTGTCACTTCGCGTTGCTCGCGGCTCTTGGTGTCATAAAGGAAGATTCCAGTGTGGACAGTGGCGGCAGGGACTATCTTCCAGAGCGCGATCTTTGTCGGATCAAAGGTGATGACTTCCCCGCTCTTCTTTCGGATTTGATTGGCACTGACAAGGTGGCCAAGTAGGTCGCGAAAGCCTCCCTCAGGGTCGTAGCAGCGGATGCTTAAGCGTTGGCCGATCTCGTTGATTGAGGGTAGGAGTGATCGGGGTTG
This sequence comes from Actinomycetes bacterium, assembly GCA_025355305.1. Taxonomy (GTDB): domain Bacteria; phylum Actinomycetota; class Actinomycetes; order Nanopelagicales; family Nanopelagicaceae; genus PALSA-747. The sequence goes on from JANXZW010000015.1 coordinate 61,462, forward strand.
CGCTGGCTCCACTTGACCCCCCTTTCACTCCGAGAGGATGAATTACCTCTTAATCCACTATTCTCCACCTATAAGAGTTCTGCGGATGTATTGTTCCGCAGTTGCTTGGAACCGCTACTTGAAGGGATTGAAGTGACCTACGTAATCGCAGAGCCGTGTGTGGATGTGAAAGATAAGTCCTGTATCGAGGAGTGCCCCGTTGACTGTATATATGAGGGAACTCGGATGCTTTACATCCAACCTGACGAGTGCGTTGATTGCGGCGCGTGTGAGCCGGTCTGTCCCGTAGAGGCGATCTATTACGAAGATGACGTTCCAGGGCAGTGGAAGCAATTTGGCGATATTAACGCCGTTTTCTTCCAAACCATCGGCTCACCTGGTGGGGCAAGCAAGGTTGGAGCAACCGGCACCGATCATCCGACGGTAACGGCGCTGCCTAAGGCTGGAGAGTAAGCAATCAAACTCCCGGATTTTCCCTGGGATCTGCTAGCGCCCTACGGCGCTCGCGCTCGAGAGTACAGCGCTGGGATCATCGATCTCTCGGTTGGTACTCCTGTGGATGCAACGCCTAATTTCATCCAGGCAGCGCTCATCTCCCATGCCAACGCCCCTGGCTACCCGCAAACGATTGGATCGCCTGCATTACGCCAGGCTATGCGAGTTTGGGCGAGTACGGTTCTGGGGGCGACAGGAAAATTCGATCTCCTCCCAAGTATTGGCTCGAAAGAGGTGGTCGCTCATTTGCCCGCCCAACTTGAAGCGCAGAGCGTGCTCTATCCATCGATCGCTTATCCAACCTACCTTGTCGGCGCAATTCTCGCGAAGGCGCAGCATCAAACCGTTGCCCACGATTCCAACAGTTGGCCAACCGCTGACTTGGTCTGGATAAATTCACCCGCCAACCCAACTGGTCGAATCTCCCCACGTGCGGAGTTGGAGGGGGTAATTTCTTACTCGCGGCGCACGGGAGCGGTAATTGCAAGTGATGAGTGTTACTTCAACTTTCCTGCCAGCGTAACTGGTCCTCAACCTATCTCGATTTTGCAGGTTGCTAATGGAGAGAATAAAAATTTACTCGCACTGCACTCTCTCTCAAAGCGCTCTAATTTTGCTGGCTATCGCGGCGGAATGATAATCGGTGATCCCGCTTTGATTGCAAAGATCCGGGAGATCCGCAAGCATGCGGGTCTGTTAGTACCAGCACCGGTGCAGGCCGCCATGGTTGCTGCCTTGGGCGATGAACTTCATGTACATGAACAGGCAGAACGGTATGCACGTCGCCGCGAAACGCTACGACCTGCTCTTGAATCCGTAAATTTTGCCATCGAAGATAGCGATGCCGGACTCTACATCTGGTGCACACGAGGTGAGCGCGACTTTGACTCCGTGGCCAGCCTGGCCGAGAAGGGCATTCTTGTTACCCCAGGTAGCTTTTATGGGGTGGCGGGCGCCAGGCATATCCGAGTTGCTCTTACAGCAACCGATGAAGAGATAGCTGCCACGGCGGCGCGATTGCTGGGTTAGGGATCCGTGGTTATTCAAAAGCCGAAGTCGGCAATCTTGCTTGTTGGAGGGTTAGGAACACGACTCCATCCACTCACTCTGCAAACTCCCAAACCCATGCTCTCTGTGGCGGGTATTCCTTTTACAGAGCATCAAATCGTGAAGGCGCGCGCCGCTGGAATCAAAGAGATCGTTTTAGCAACCTCATACCTGGCTGAGGTATTCGAGCCGTACTTCGGGAATGGTGAGAGATTTGGGATAGAGATTTCGTATGCGGTGGAGGAGAGCGCCCTTGGAACGGGAGGAGCAATAGCTAATGCCGCAGCGTTACTGCAGAGCGATGGTCCAGTCGTGATCTTTAACGGGGATGTCCTAAGCAGCCACGATCTGCACGCGCAGATGGAGCTGCACGCATCCCAGAACGCAGATGTGACACTTCATCTCACCACTGTCCCAGATGCGCGTGCGTATGGCGTTGTCGAAATGGATGATGTAAGGATTCTTACCTTCAATGAGAAGATGGAAAACCCACCCACAAATATTATTAACGCCGGTTGTTACATCTTTAACCGTGAGGTCATTGCCGCGATTCCACCTGGGCGGGTGGTGAGTGTTGAACGCGAGACTTTCCCCGAATTGATTGCTTCCCACGCGAATCTACTTGGCTACGTCGACTCTTCTTATTGGTTAGATATCGGAACTCCCGCCGCACTCCTGCAGGCCAACAGAGATCTGATCTCGGCAGTGGCCTACTCTGATGCCTTCTCTCACCTTATGGAGGGCTCAGAATTTACGCGCGTAGGTTCGGCACTGATAGCGCACGACGCCCAGATTGACCCCAGCGCAATTATTCGTGCGGGATCTTTGATCAGCCGCGGAGTAAAAGTCCATAGTGGAGTCGTCATAGATGGCAGTGTGATCGGTGAGTCGGCCCAAATTGGAGAAGGCGCGCGCCTCAAGGAGAGCTTCGTTGCCGCTGGCACCAAAATTCCCAATGGATTTATCGCGGAGAGTGAATTTTTCGGTTTTTCAGATTAGAAAAACCTCTTTGGGACTTGACGGAAAGGGATTACACGCGTGTAATTCTCCTAGTGCGCTTCTGTGCCCCGCCCAAGTGGTAAAACTTGTGCAAGAGTTTGAGGAGAAGCTATGTCAGATCGTCAGCTCGCTGCCCAGGGAGAAATTGCCATGGGTGGTCTCACCAGTCTCAACTCCTCTTCAAACCCCGACCTCTCCTGGCAAGAGCGCGCTCTCTGTGCCCAGACCGATCCCGAGGCTTTCTTTCCTGAGAAGGGTGGCTCCACGCGCGAGGCGAAGCGAGTCTGCCTCTCCTGCGATGTACGCTCCGAATGCTTGGAATACGCTCTCGGTCATGATGAGCGCTTTGGAATTTGGGGTGGCCTCTCGGAGCGAGAGCGTCGTCGCCTCAAGCGTCGTTCGGCCTAACGCACTCTCAATCCCTTACGTGAGTGCCAGATGATGGCAACAGGCTCCTCTTCATCGCAGAGCGCTCATCAGGCCCACTCCGAAGTAGACCTCTCACATTTCTTTGTAACGGCGATCATAGTTACCCACGATGGCGCAGCATGGCTCCCTGAGGTAATCGCAGCTCTCTCTTCGCAGAAGCGTCCTATCGATCGTGTAATCGCGGTAGATACCGGTTCTGTGGATGCCTCGGCAAAGTTATTGCGCGCCGCTGGAATTACCTGCATTCCTGCCGAACGCGATCTTGGCTACGGAGATGCTATTGAAATTGCCCTAGAACAAATTCCTAAACTTCATCATCCTGCGGAGCTAGCGGGGCTAACAGAGCCAGCGGATCTGTTTCATGAAATGATCTGGTTGATCCACGATGATTGCGCGCCTGCAAAAGATGCACTCCAATTACTTTTAGAGGCGATCAAAGATCGTCCGCAAGTTGTGATTGCAGGCCCTAAGTTATTGGGCTGGTATGACCGTGATCATCTTCTTGAGGCTGGTATTTCCATCGCCCCTAATGGCGCGCGCTGGACCGGCTTGGAGGCGCGTGAACAGAATCAAGGACAGCACGATGAAATAAAAGAGGTACTTTCGGTAAGTACCGCCGGCATGCTTGTGCGCCGAGCCGCCTTTGAGGAGCTAGGTGGATTAGATCCAAACTTGGCACTCTTTCGCGATGATGTTGACCTTGGATGGAGAGCCTACGTCGCAGGGTTCAGCGCGATCTGCGTTGGTGCGGCAAGCGCCTTTCATGCCGAAGCCGCTGCAAGTGAGCGTCGAACCGTGGATGTATCTGAAGCTTTTTTGCATCGCCCACTGCTTCTCGATCGCAGAAATGCTGCCTATGTAATGCTTGCCAACTCCTCATGGTGGATGGTGCCGTGGCTCATCATTCAATTGCTTGGCACCAGTCTACTTCGCGTGATTTTTGATCTTCTCGCCAAATTGCCGGGGTATGCCGGAGATGAAATTGCAGCGGTTGCACTCCTTCTCATCCATCCCGCCGATCTGATCAAGGCGCGTCGTTCCAGGAGAAGAAAGCGCCTGCTCTCGCCCTCTGTAGTCGCTGCGTTCATTCCACCGCGGGGCAGTCAGATACGTGCAGGCTTTGATCAGGTGACCAATACCATTTCGCAGCGTCTGGCGAGTTCAACCGAATTTGAAACTGCGCCGCAGCAGAGTTACTCCGATCTGGGAGTTATAAGCGAAGAGTTTGATGAACCAGATTTCTCTCTACCGGCTCGCACCTCGATTATTCGCAGATTCATTCGGCGCCCCGACTCGCTTTCGCTAATTGGCATTATTGCTCTCGCAATTATTTCGGCTCATGCCAGATTCGGTTCCCTGGATGGGGGCGCGTTGGGCTTTATCCCGACAAGTGGGGCTGACCTCTTGCGCAACTATGCACAGGCGTGGCACTTAGTGGGGATGGGCTCTGCCGTTGCTGCCCCCCCTTGGATGGCGATCATCGCAATCGCCTCTCTCGCCACACTCGGCCATCTATCGCTATTTGTAACGCTCCTCTTTCTTATAACCCCACCGCTCGCCTTTATTATCTTTGTGACGTCTCTGCGACGCATTGGAATTTCGCAGAATAGTTCTACTTTTGGTGGCTTGGTGTATGTACTAACGCCGCTCCTGTGGAGCTCTCTCAATCAGGGGCGTATAGATATTCTGGTGCTCTACCTACTTGCACCAATCTTCATTGTGGTTAATCCGTTGATGCTCTCAATGGTTGCCATCTCGTGGCGTCGAGTTTTTGCCACGACCCTACTGATCTCCGTCGTGGTCTCCTTCTCTCCGCTTCTGCTTGCCACCTGGCTGATCGTTCAGTTCTCCCTTCTGATTCGTGAGGTCATAGGTATCGCAGGTAATTCGCAAAAGAGCGCAGGGTGGATCGAGCGCATTGAGAGCACGGTCTTTCGACCAATTGCGAAGCGGTTTGCCGCTTTCATCTCAGCGCTGCTGCTTACCCTGCCGTGGTCACTTGGCCTCTTGATCCATCCAACAGAATTTCTCCTCACTCCCGGTATTCCACTAGCTAATGGTGGGACGGTACAAACCTTGCTCTCCAATCCAGGTGGTCAAGGTGCACCGGCCTGGTGGGTGATCGCACCCGTCACACTCTTTATGCTCTTTAGCGCCTTTATTCGTTCCATGCGAAGGAGCGCGTTGGTCAGCGCCGCAATCCTGGCCGCCGCAATTTTGTTAAATGCTCTCCACCTTTCGGGGCATGGCGCTACCGAGCCGGTGTATGTTGGCGCAGCTTTCCTCGTTATTTCGATTATTTTGATTCCACCGATGTTGGTCGTCTTGGAAAAGGTTACGCCGAACCTACGACTGCGAAATCTTGGAATTTCTCATCTCGCAATCGCGGGTGCAACCCTCCTATCGTTTCTCAGTATCGCTCTCTTCGCTGGATGGGTGCTTGTAGGCCAATCAACTTCTCTCGTGCAATCGGATCAGAGTGATGTGGTTCCAGCCTTTCTCTCTGCAATTGCACAAAGCCCTGCCAAACCTAAGACGCTTGTGCTTTCCTCGACCCCGACTACTACAACATTTTTTATCTCGCGGGGCAATCGACTTGGTCTTGGAGATGCCGATGTCGTGACGCAAACACCACCTCAAATAGCGGATGCAGTGAGTCAATTGATCTCGGGCTCAGGAGTAAGTGCAGCCAAAACCTTGGGAAGCTTTGGAATTCAATACTTTTTCCTTAAATCGCCCGTCGTTCCAGAGACCGCCCGAGTAATTGATGGGGTCGGGGGATTTACTCGGATGTCCGCCACGAAGATTGGAATCGTCTGGCACATTGTGGGTTCTTCACCGCGCGTTATGTTGACGTCGGCAGTTGGCAAGAACTACATAATTCCGGCTAGTGATATTGGGGCCACAGGGAACGCACCAGAGACGGGCCAAATAACCTTGGCAGAGCAGTACGACCGGAGTTGGAGACTTATCAGCAATGGGGTCAATGTGCCGCTGCGGCATGCTCCCTCCGGCTCGCCGGTCTTTACAGTGACCTCGCCGGGCAAGGTGACGATTCTCTTTGACGCAACTGCGCATCGTGGTTTAATTTCTCTGCAGTTGCTTACCCTTCTGATTGCCGGCGTTATGGCTCTGCCATCAGGACGTCGCCGTCGCCAAGTTCCCCTAGAAGAGTTAGTTTAATAATGAGAATAAAGAGTTTCCTCTTAGCAGTACGTGCTCCATTTATTATCGGGGTGGCACTAACTATCGCCACCCTCCTTCCACATGCAGGGACCTTGATCTCGCAGGGGGGAAGCTATCCAGCCGTTGTCTGCCCAGGCGCACTGGGTGGAGCCACGGAGCAAATCTCCTTGCCTTCGGGTGGGATATCCACTCGTGCGGTTGCGGCGCGTAACCTGAAGTTAACTCTCGCTAAGTCGAGAGTTATTGCGGGTGGCGTTGCGCCGACATTTGTCAGTGGGAATCCCGGTTCGGAAGTTGCCTTCGAATCTCTCTTAGGAACCAGTACGGCTGATGCCGTTTGTGAAGTGGGTGATAATGATCAGTGGTTTATTGGAGGTTCTGCTGGGGTTACCAGCCAAGGAACTCTACAAATCATCAATAGCGGTTTGAGTGATTCGATGGTCCAGATTTTTCCATACAACTCTAAGGTGGCCCTCGCACCTATCGCTCTAACGGTAATGGCGAACTCCGCAAAAAATATCGCCTTGGCATCCATTGCCCCAGGTGATGAAGCCCTTGCACTGCACCTGGTGACAGATTCCGGACGTGTAAGTTCATTTCTCCTGGATCATCGCCGAAGTGGATTAAAAGATCTTGGAGCTAGCTTTGTCACGCCTGTCGCAGCGCCGGCAACTACTAGCTATATCTCCGGCATTCTCGCCTCTGGAGCCAAGGTGGCATCAAGTATGCGATTTCTTGTTCCGGGAAATATTAATGCGTCTGTCCATCTCACAATCTTCTCGGCAGGCGGGGTTCTCACCCCGGTAGGTTTTGATGCCCTGACCATCGCGCACCAAAGGGTGATCGACCTCCCGCTACCTCAGATTGCTTTAAGTGGAGCGTATGGAATTGAAATCACCTCAGATCAGCCACTCTTTGCCGCAACACTCACTCGAACTAGCGGTGCGGGAACCGACTTTGCCTGGGCGGGCCAACTCACTCCGCTCTCAAGTTTTAGAGTTAACTTCGCTGGTGCTCGGGCGCAATTCTTCTTTATGGGGAGCTCAATCTCTTTACAAGCGCAATGGGTCGATAACAAGGGTAAGCCCAATAGCACAAGAATTTCGGGTAGCTCTTACGCTTCCTGGCGCCCAGTTGGCGCACTCAACGGGGTTTCATTCAAACTTCTGAGCAAGAGACCGATTTATGGAGGGGCGATTGTCGCAAATGTTAACGGCGGTCTTAGTTATCTGCCGCTACTCGCGAACCAACTGATCTCACGTTCGCAGGCCCCCGTTGCAGATCTACGTACTTTGGCGCGCCAATAAGTGGAGCAAATCCACCACTTAGCGGGGCAGAGGCACTAACCTCTCGATTATGCGAATAGAACAGAGATCGAGTCGTACCTGTTCGCGCGCAAGTTGTAAATTGCCGGCGGTCAAAACTCTTACCTATATTTATGCGGAGTCAACCGCGGTCCTGGGCCCCCTTGCGACATATGCTGAACCACATTCATACGATCTCTGCCTCTCTCATAGCGCGAAATTGACGCTGCCCAACGGCTGGAGCGTTACAAAGTTAGAACCGGAGTCAGAGCAATCAGGACCTAGTGAAGATGATCTGATGGCGATCGCCAACGCGGTACGCGAAGTAGGCAATCAGCAAGGGGGGACGAGACCCACCCCTCCACCGCCTACGGAAATTGGGCGACGGGGACACCTGCGCGCAATTCCCACAAATTAGGAATCCCCAGGAAATAATTTCATTTTGCGCCTCGCTATTCTCAAGTAGATTTGAACCATGTTCACTCGCGAAGAGCTCGACCGGGTCATCAAGGCTTATGACATCCGTGGCCTTGTCAAAAACCAGATAACTCCGGAGTTCACCTTTGTCCTTGGAAGTGCCTTCGCCCGTTTTCTAGCGGAGGAGAGGGAGCCTGGCACTGTGGTGATCGGCGAGGATATGCGCCCCTCCTCTGACGAGCTGGCGAGCGCCTTTGCCGACGGCTTGAACTCCCAAGGAGTCGATGTGATCCGCATCGGGCTCGCCTCCACCGACATGCTCTACTTTGCCTCCGGTTCGCTTCATCTTCCAGGCGCCATGTTCACAGCGAGCCATAATCCTGCCGCTTACAATGGAATTAAATTGTCGAAGTCGGGCGCGCGTCCTATTGGGGTGGAATCTGGGTTGCTACGAATCAAGTCGCTGATGGAGCACGGCGTTCCTGTCCAGGTGGGCCCGATCGGCAAGAGTTCAAGCCGTGAGCTACTGGATGACTATGTTGATTATCTCTTAAGCCTCTTCAGGCAGGACGAGTTCTCCACCGGTCGCAGACTCAAAGTCGTGATAGATGCCGGCAATGGCATGGCTGGTTTCACCGCCCCAGCGCTGATGGCGCGTTTAAATGTGGATCTCATTCCGCTCTACTTTGAACTTGATGGAAATTTCCCCAACCATGAAGCCAATCCCATTGAGCCAAAGAATTTGCGCGACCTCGTTAAAAAGGTGAAGAAGGAGCGGGCCGATATCGGCCTCGCCTTTGATGGTGATGCAGACCGCTGCTTCCTCGTTGACGAAGAGGGGGAGTTGGTAAATCCCTCTGCTCTGACCGCTCTCATTGCAATTCGTGAATTAAAACGTAAACCCGGCTCTGCAATCATCTACAACCTCATCTCTTCGAAGGCGGTCCCTGAGATCATTGAAGAGCATGGTGGAGTTCCACTGCGTTCTCGTGTTGGCCACTCCTATATTAAGAAGTTGATGGCGGAGAGTGGGGCGATCTTTGGGGGAGAGCACTCAGGTCACTTTTACTTCGATGAGTTCTGGAGGGCTGATTCCGGAGCGCTGGCAGCTCTCTTCGCGATCGCCGAACTAGCTCACAGCGCCAAGCCGCTCTCTGAATTATTGGCTCCGCTGAACCGGTACTTCTCTAGCGGGGAGATTAATACCGAGGTCCCCGATCCACTGGCAAGCATTGCGGCGATTAAAGGGGCTTTCGCTAGTGATTTCGCGATTGATGAACTCGATGGCCTTACCGTTACGGCTCCTGAATGGTGGTTTAACCTGCGCGTCTCGAATACTGAGCCCCTACTCCGCCTCAACGCAGAGGCGATCTCCCCGAAGGAGTTGAAGGGGATTCAAGAGAGGGTCCTGGCGCTAATCGGGTAACCTTTAGTCCTACGGACGCCTGTCCACCACCTCTTAGATATAAATGTGAGATGTAAGCGAACCCTCGAAGGAGTTCTTGTGTCGGTTGAAATTTTAGTGAGTTATGACATTGCAAATCCTGCCCTCGCCGCTGCTGGCAAGAAGAAAATCGAATGGGCAGAGCGCAATATGCCGGTCCTGGCCCAGATCAAAGAGCGATTTGAAATTGAGAAGCCGTTTGTTGGTATTCGTATCGCAGCCTGCATGCACGTGACCACAGAAACGGCCAATTTAATGCGCGCTCTCAAAGCAGGAGGAGCTGAGTTAGCTCTCTGCGCTTCAAATCCACTCTCCACCCAAGATGACACCGCTGCCGCACTGGTCCATGAATATGGGATCAACGTCTTTGCACATAATGGCGTGGATCGCGCTGGTTACTACCGCGACCTCAACGGCGCTCTTGATATCAAGCCCAACCTGGTCTTCGATGATGGCTGCGATCTTGTTAATACAATCCACACCTCGCGCACCGAGTTGCTCGGGGAAATCCTGGCAGGCTGCGAGGAGACAACAACTGGAGTTATTCGCCTGCGACAGATGGCAAAAGATGGCGCACTTAAATTTCCAATGATCGCCGTCAATGACACCGATACAAAGCATATGTTTGATAATCGCTTTGGAACCGGACAGTCGACAATGGATGCGATCTTCCGAGCAACTAATGGGCTCATTGCCGGTTCAACCGTCGTTGTATGCGGATTTGGATATTGTGGCAAGGGGGTCGCCGAACGCGCTCGCGGCATGGGAGCCAATGTTGTGATCACGGAGATTGACCCGACTAAAGCACTTGATGCCATGATGCAGGGTTATCGCGTAATGAATTCGCTAGCGGCAGCCAAGATTGGTGACTTTTTCATCACCGTTACAGGTAATCGCGATGTACTTCGCGAAGAGCACTTCGAGGTGATGAAGGACGGCGCAATATTCGCCAACTCGGGTCACTTTGATATTGAGATCGATGTTGCTTGGCTAGAGAAGAACGCGGCACGCAAGAACAGTCGGATCCGTCACCAGACCGATGAGTATGTTCTAGCCGATGGACGTCGTCTGCTGCTCCTCGCCGAAGGTCGCCTAGTCAACCTCGGCGCCGCTGAAGGTCACCCGGCCTCTGTTATGGATATGTCATTCTCTGATCAAGCCCTTACCGCAGAATGGTTGGTAAAGAGCGCGGCAGGTTTAGGAGCGGGTCTCCACGAAGTTCCTATTGAGATTGATAAAAAGGTTGCTTGCTTGAAGTTGGCAAGTATGGGAGTCACAATCGACACCTTGACCGCTGCGCAGGAGCATTACCTCAGCTCATGGGAGCACGGCAGCTAATGACGCTGATCATGGTCGTCGATGATGACCAAGATTTAGCGGAGATGCTTGGAATCGTCCTAACTGGTTCAGGCTTTGAGGTCGACCTTGTCAACGCTGGCGATCAGGTGATGACGATCTTTGATTCTCATGAACCCGATCTAGTCTTACTTGATGTGATGCTTCCTGGGATGAGTGGAATTGAAGTTTGCAAAATCATTCGCGAAAAATCAATGGTTCCCATTGTCATGTTGAGTGCTAAGGGCGATAGTTACGATGTCGTTAAGGGCCTAGAGGCAGGGGCTGACGACTACGTCGTTAAACCATTTAACCCTTCTGAACTCGTTGCGCGAGTTAAAGTTCGCTTGCGACGCTCTAGCAATGAGAGTTCAACGACGCTGCGCATCTGCGATATCGTTATTGATCAGGTAGCACACACAATTATTCGCAGCGGAAAGACCATTCCACTTACTCGCCTGGAGTTTGATCTACTTGTTGCCTTGGCGCGTGAGCCAGGAAGAGTCTTTACGCGCGATGCGCTTCTTAGCGAGGTCTGGGGATATCAACATGCCGCCGATACTCGGCTTGTGAATGTGCACGTGCAACGTTTGCGTGCCAAGGTGGAAGAGGATGCTGATAATCCGCAGGTAGTTCTTACCGTGCGCGGTGTGGGATATAAGGCAGGAACGAGTCAGGCGTGATTCGGCTCGGCGTAAGATGGCGCAGTTCTATTCTCTTCCGCGTTATTAGCACCACATTCATTCTCTCTCTCATCCTCATCTCTCTCGTTGGAAGCATCCTTTTTATCCAGATTTCAAATGAGATTTTTCGTGAGAAGACAAACGAATCTGTTTCAGAGGCGCAATCTCTCTATGAATACGCGCAGGGTCAACTCGACGCAACCTTGTATCTGACCTCACTTAAATTACCAACCGTCGTTAACAGAATCTTGCAAGCAAGTGATCTCACCGTTGCAACTACTCCGCGCGAGGTTGTACTTATCGGCTCACCGATATTGCATAAAGCTAACAGTTTCTACAACGGCGCCTCTGGCAATGTTGATGAGACTTCTATCTCAAACACTCTGCGCGCTCAGGTTCGCAAATCGGGGGGAGCGGAGTGGCTGCGCGGAAAGATTGCCTTCAAGGATGGCCACACTCAACGAGCGATCATCGTCGGTCACGCCATAGAGGTTCCACCTCGATCACCCTACGAGCTTTACTACGTATTCCTGCTCACCGACCAGCAGACCATCGTGGACTTTATTGGTCGCCTCCTATTGTTTGCTGGCGCTCTTCTCATCCTGCTGATTGGTGGAATATCTTGGTATGTCATTCGCCAGGCGATTAACCCAGTTCGCGAAGCCGCGGAGATCGCCGAGCAGTTAACGGCGGGTGACCTCAATCGAAGAATTCATGTCGTTGGTCAAGATGAGATGGCCAGACTCGCTATCTCCTTCAATGAGATGGCGCTGTCTATGCAACAGCAGATCTCCAGGTTAGAAAACCTCTCTCGGCTACAACAGCGTTTCGTCTCCGATGTCTCACACGAGCTGCGCACTCCTTTGACAACTATTCGGATGGCATCCGATGTAATCGCCAATGCGAAAGAGAAGATGGAACCGGCTGTGGCACGAAGCGCAGAGCTGTTGCAGTCTCAGATTGCGCGTTTTGAATCTCTTCTTACAGATCTTTTGGAGGTGAGTCGCTTCGACGCCAGCGCTTCGATTTTAGAACTTAAAGAGACCGATATTAAGAACCTCGTGATTGCGACCATTGACCAATTACATATCGGTCATTTGGGTCAGATTCACACCGATTTCTCCGAGGCACCGGTTACAGCCTCGGTTGATCCGCGCCGGATTGAAAGGGTGCTGCGCAATCTGATCTCTAATGCGATTGATCACAGCGAGGGCAAAGCGATCGAGATTCTCATCCGCCAGAGCGAACGAGAGGTAGCAGTGGGTGTAAGAGATCACGGCGTTGGATTCACTGAGCGGGAATCGGAGCGGCTCTTTGATCGCTTCTGGCGCGCTGATCCATCTCGTTCCAGATTGCGCGGCGGAACAGGTCTTGGACTCTCTATCTCCCTTGATGATGCAAAATTGCATCAAGGAACGCTCAAGGCGTGGGGAGCTCCTGGCAAAGGAGCGAACTTTGTCCTGACAGTTCCAAAAGCTCCAGGCATTCCAATTGAAGGTGAACCGATTCCAGTTAATCCCAACAGTGATCAGGCTTCCACATCTTTCTTATCATTTGATGAGGATGACATTTAAATAAGGGCAGAGTTCCCTGATGGGATCACTCTCGCAGTTGCTCTTTCCGTTGGCCTGTCTTATCTGCGGTGATCTCGGGTTCGATCTTTGCCCCAGTTGTGATCAGAAGATTCTGCGCAATTCCCGGAACATTTATCTGAATGGAGCAAGGCTTTGGGGAGCTGCTTATTACTGTGAGGAGTTAGCGCAGATAATTCTTCAGGCGAAGGAGAAGAACAGCGCCCCCGCGCGGAATTTTCTGGTGCAGCTTCTTGTTGCAAAGTTAATGGAAGTCTCAAACATCTGTGAGAGTTCAGCGGCCGTTACCCTGATTCCAATCCCTTCCCGTGCCGCGGCGAACAGGAAGCGCGGATTTCGCCACGCCTACCTCTTGGCAAATGAGCTGGGCTCTGTGCTCAAACAGGAGGGGATCGGCAAGGTGGAAGTTCAGGAAGTTCTCCAGGTAGATCGAGCGATCGCAGACCAAAGTAATTTGAATAGGGAGCAGCGTGCTGCAAATATCGCGGGCGCATACTCAATTCGAAGCGGTAGGGGTAGGAGGGTGAGCCAGGGAGGTGCTTCGGTCTTTTTGGTAGATGACCTAGTGACTACTGGAGCCAGCACCCGTGAGGGGTTGCGCGCCCTCAACGGTGCGGGAATTGCCCCCGTGGCGGTGCTCTGCGCCGGGGTCTCGCCTCGACTTTTTTCCTAATACGATAGGGGCTGGTAAATGATTAAAGATTCCGAAATGAGGGTTCGTGGCTGTTCTAGATAAAATCCTGCGCGCTGGCGAGGGTCGTGCCGTTCGTAACCTAGAGAAGATTGCCGAAGAGGTTAACTCCTGGGAGTCGAAAATCATTGCGTTAAGCGATGAGGAGTTGCGCTCTCAAACTCAGAAATTTCGCGATCGGCTAGCGGATGGTGAAGCGCTCGATGCCCTTCTCCCAGAGGCTTTCGCAACCGTGCGACAGGCCGCGGTCCGGACTCTCGGGCAACGCCACTATGACGTCCAACTTATGGGCGGAGCTGCTCTCCACCTTGGAAATATTGCAGAGATGCGCACTGGTGAGGGAAAGACTCTCGTCTCCACCCTGCCCGCCTACCTCAACGCCTTGACCGGTAAGGGCGTCCACGTCGTTACAACTAATGATTACCTGGCAGAGCGCGATAGTGAGTGGATGGGGCGTGTCCATCGCTTCCTCGGATTAAAGGTCGGCGTCATTCTCGCCAGTATGACCCCGGCGCAACGTCGTGAAGCCTACGCCGCGGATATCACCTACGGCACCAACAATGAATTTGGCTTCGACTACCTGCGCGACAATATGGCTTGGTCGCTGGAAGATTGCGTGCAACGGGAACATAACTTTGCCATCGTTGATGAGGTCGACTCGATCTTGATAGACGAGGCCCGTACTCCTTTAATCATCAGCGGGCCCGCCGATAAGGCAACCAAGTGGTATGTCGAGTTCGCAAATATCTGCGGACAACTGAGTCGGGATATGCACTATGAAATCGATGAGAAGAAGAAGACCGTCTCGATTCTTGAAGAAGGCGTCACCAAAGTCGAAAACATTCTAGGTATCGAAAATCTTTATGAGGCGGTTAATACTCCTCTGATCGGCTACCTCAATAATGGAATTCGCGCAAAAGAGTTATTTAAGCGCGATAAAGATTATGTAGTTATGGGTGGCGAACTCCTGATCGTAGATGAACATACGGGTCGTATGCTCTCAGGTCGTCGCTATGCCGAAGGCCTGCACCAGGCTTTAGAGGCGAAAGAGCGCATTGAGATCAAGGATGAGAATCAGACGCTCGCCACGATCACCTTGCAAAATTACTTCCGCCTCTACGCAAAACTCTCGGGCATGACTGGCACTGCTATGACTGAAGCTGCAGAATTTATGCAGATATATAAGCTGGGTGTAATTCCAATACCAACCAACAAGCCAACGGCTCGTGTGGATTCCTCTGATCTAATTTATAAGACAGAGGCCGCAAAATTCCTGGCGGTTGCGGAAGATATCGTTAAGCGTCACAAGGCTGGGCAACCAGTTCTGGTGGGTACCGTCTCTGTCGAAAAGTCCGAAGAGCTATCTGCCGTCCTTACCCGTCGAGGTATCAAGCACGAGGTGCTAAACGCCAAGCAACATGAGCGCGAAGCGGCCGTTATCGCCCGCGCCGGTACGGTCGGAGCGGTGACTGTGGCGACCAATATGGCAGGTCGCGGAACTGACATCATGCTGGGCGGCAACCCAGAGTTTATGGCTGACTTTGAATTACAACGCCAAGGTTTGAACGCTGCTGAAACACTCGAGGAGTACGAAGTAGCTTGGCCTGCAGAGATTGCAAAGCAGAAGGCCGCTGTCGCAGTGGAGCACGAGACGGTCGTAGCCGCCGGTGGGCTGTATGTGCTGGGAACTGAACGCCATGAATCTCGCCGCATTGACAATCAGTTGCGTGGTCGTTCTGGGCGTCAAGGAGATCCTGGCGAATCGCGTTTCTACCTCTCACTCCAAGATGATCTGATGCGTCGATTTAACTCGGGGTTGGTTGAGCGCTTCCTCGGAGCCGCTGGTATTGCGGAGGATGTCCCGATTGAATCTAAGATGGTCTCAAACGCAATTCGTTCGGCGCAGACGCAAGTTGAATCCCTCAACTTTGAAATGCGTAAGAATGTTTTGAAGTATGACGATGTCATGAATCGCCAGCGCACCGTCGTCTACTCAGAACGTCGCGAGGTACTTGAGGGTGAAGATATCAGCGAGCAAGTTCAGACCTTCATGGCAGACACGATTACTGCTTACGTGCAAGGTGCAACTGCTGAGGGATATCCAGAGCAGTGGGATCTCAGCGCGCTATTCGCAGCGTTAACGGTTCTCTACCCAGCGAGCCTCTCTCCAGAATCATTGGCAGCCGAGGTAGGCGGTGTTACAAATCTCGATGCCGATTTTATTTTAGATCGCGTGCTTGCTGATGCAAAGGCGCAGTACCTCACTCGAGAAGAGACTTTAAGTGAGCCCGTCACTCGCGAGCTAGAGCGCAAAGTATTGCTCTCTGTCCTTGATCGTAAGTGGCGCGAGCACCTCTACGAGATGGATTACCTACAAGAGGGGATCGGCCTGCGCGCGATGGCACAACGCGATCCTCTCGTTGAGTATCAGCGCGAGGGTTATGAACTCTTTGCCGCAATGATGGATGGCATTAAAGAGGACCTCGTTGGTCTGCTCTTCCACGTTGAGGTCAACGTCGAAGCGACTGATGAGAATGGCGCTCCAGTGATTGCTGCTCCTGGCCTTGAAGTTTCTGCTCCTGCTGAGGTGAGTCAATTGCGCTACACCGCAGCCGATGAGGATGGCACCGCTGTCGAGAGCGGTGGCGGAACTCCAAAGAATGCTCCCTGCCCTTGTGGATCAGGAAGAAAGTACAAGCGCTGTCACGGCGCCGTCTAACTCAACCGGTATTTCTTAGCCCTGCGGCTACGCCATTGATGGTGAGAAGCAGGGCTCTGCGAATCGTTGTATCAGGGCTCTGCCCTTTGCGTACACGCTCCAAGAGCGAAATCTGGAGTAGGTGCAACGGCGCCAAGTAGGCATCTCGAACACTTAAGGTGCGGGCGAGAATTGGTTGATCTCCCAAGATCTCACTTTTCTTGGTAAGGAGCATGATCTCGCTACATGTCAGTTCAAACTCCTCTTCTATGGTCGTCAAGAAATGGTGCAAGTTTGGGTCGACGAGTCGATCGACATATTTGTGTGCCATCGCAAGATCGGTCTTTGCCAAAGTCATCTCGACATTGGAGATGAAGGTCCGGAAGAAGTGCCAATCCTGGAGCATTGCCGTGAGAACCGAGCCTTGACCACCCTCTCGCGCCGCCTTCAGCCCTGACCCAACTCCAAACCAACCGGGAACGATCTGCCGCGATTGCGTCCAGCCAAAGACCCACGGGATCGCCCGCAAGCTACTTAAACCTCCAGCAGCATCGGGGCGACGTGATGGTCGCGAACCCAAGAAGAGATCTCCTAATTGTTCTACCGGAGTCGACGCGTAAAAGTAAGCGGGGAGATCGGGGTGATCAATCAGGGCGCGATAGCGGGCGAAAGCGCTATCACTCACCATATCCATGCAATTGCTCCACATCGCCAGATCAGCTGGACTCTGACGGGGCGCGCGATTGAGAACGGTTGCTTCAAGAGCTGCAGCTAATGTGAGCTCTACATTCTCCCGCGCGAGCGCTGGCAGAGCGTATTTGTCGGAGATGACTTCACCTTGCTCCGTCATTTTGACCTGCCCGTCAATGGAGCCCCATGGCAGCGCAATCAAGGCGTCATAGGTCGGTCCACCACCACGACCGACAGAACCACCACGACCATGGAAGAGGCGGAGTTTGACGCCATGTTTAATGGCAATGTCACGTAACTTCCGTTGCGCTTTGTGGATCTCCCACTGTGAGGTTGCGATTCCCGCATCCTTATTGGAATCGGAGTAGCCAAGCATTACTTCTTGCACATCATGTCGTCCGTGAACAATCTCTCGATAATCTTTATCTGATAGCAAGAGATCCAAGATAGTGTCTGCTGCACGCAACTCCGCCACCGTTTCCAAAAGGGGAGCGAAGCCCACTTTAGAGTGACCGTCCTTAATCAAACCAGCGAAACGAGCTAATTCAACTGCGGCAAGAACATCGGTATGAGCTTTGGTCATCGAGATGATGTAGGTCTCAATAACTTCGGGGCCAAATTTTGTAATCAGCTCATCGATCACCTTGAAGGTATCGATTGTGTTCTGGGCCCGCTCATCTAAGGCGCTTGGATTATCCGCAAGCTGCTGTAGCGCATGGTGGTGTGCGTCTGAATGTTCGCGGACATCCATCGTCGCATGTGTAATTCCAAAACTTGCAACGGTGCGGATCACCCGTTCTAGAAGTCCATGCGCAATTAGTTCCCCTCGATGTGCGATTAAGGAATCTCGCATAAGAGTGAGATCAGCTAACAGTTCGGCTGTGTTCTCGTAGTCGCGACCATCTTGATGCGCAGCGTTTGCTGCATGGCGCCTCTGAGTGAGAATCAGGCGATGGCGAATTGCAGTCGCCTTGAGACGATACGGCTCCTCTACGTTGAGGCGAAGAAAGCGAGCTTCAATCTCGGGTAAATTTTCAACGTCGCGTGCGACCGATTCCTGCAGCGCTTCGGATGCACCCGCAATACGAGTGGAGACAGAGAGCGCCTGGCGCAATGGGTCAAGGGCAGCGAGTAGGGCGCGAATGAAGTGGCCTATTTGTAAGGTAATAGCATCGCGAGTAACTGCGGCGGTGATATTCGGGTTACCATCGCGATCGCCTCCGATCCACGTTCCAAAAGAGAGTGGACGTGCTATCGGTGAGATCTTGACGCCTAGGCGAGATAGCTCGCGTGCAAAGTCATCGAGTACATCCGGGACCGTCATGGCAAAGAGATCATCGAGGTAGTAGAGCGCGTTGACTGCTTCATCGAGCGGTTCAGGGCGACCCAAACGGAGTTCATCGGTCTGCCAGAGGAGATCGACCGTCTCGGCGAGTCTGCGTTCGCGTACCGCATCTTTGGTGTCATCAAGAAGAGCTGCAATCGTTCCGAGCTTGCTCAAAACTGAGCGCCGTGCCGCCTCTGTTGGGTGGGCTGTGAAGACTGGTCGTATTGAGAATTCATTCATCCAACTTTGTAACTCTTCTTGGTCAAACTCATGCGAATCGTTTTGCACCGCAATGATGCGGTCTACGGCGCGCGAAATCCAAGAACCGCTAGCTGCACGCTCGTCTTGTAACACGCGAGCTCGGTGCACCTGCTCGGCAACATTTGCGAGGTGGAAGTAGGTGCTAAAAGCGCGGACCAATTGCACGCTATCTTCAACGCAGAGCGTAGAGAGGATCTCCTCACCGCCGCCCTCGCGGACCGCCTTACGAACAGATTCGACCAATTCCAAAAGATCAGATCCCTCTTGGCGAACCAAGGTCTCACCTAGGAGCTCCCCAAGTTTGCGGACATCGCTGCGTAGCTCCAAGTCATCGCGGGCCAAGTCATCTCGAGAACTGGAACCCTGTGGATCTGCGGCCGGGTTGGAATTGCTCATACTCGCGTTACCTCCGCGGTTAGAGAAGAGTGGCTGCCCACATCGGTGGGGGCGATTAAGGGTAAATCATCGCATCTCTTGCGGGATAGGATTTCTCTCATACATCACCCCATTCCATCTGGAAATCGGGGTCTTTTTGCGTGGGGAGGTTGACTTGAGCGCCCTGCTCCGCGCCTTCTCAGAAATTGAGATCGACCAAAGCGCCGCCCACTTAGCGGCTCCCACCTCAAGCACCGGTCTACTTTTAGCGGCTCGAAGCGATTCCTCTCCCCTCATTGTCGTGACCGCCTCTTCTCGAAGGGCCGATGAGCTCAAGGATGAGCTTGATACCTACCTAGGTGTTGGCAGCGTGGTAGAACTTCCTCCCTGGGAGACTCTGCCTCACGAGAAGTTAAGCCCGAAGAGCGATACCGTCGCGGCCCGAATTAAAGTTCTCTCCAATCTGGAATCCGCAAAGATCATTGTTACCTCGGTGCGCGCGCTCATCCAGCCCATTGCCCCGCTAGAAGTCCCGCTACTTACGCTAGAGATTGAGCAAGAGATGGCGATGGATCAACTCATGAGCCACCTCCTCCTTTTGGGGTTCTCTCGGACGGATCTAGTCGAACGGCGCGGAGATTTCGCAGCGCGAGGTGGGATCCTGGATATCTTTCTGCCTGATCAAGATCATCCCGTCCGCGTCGACTTCTTCGGCGATCTGATTGAAGAGCTGGCTTGGTTTACGGTGGCCGATCAGAGAAGGTTTGAACCGGTGATTGGCGGGCTGAAAATATATCCCTGCCGCGAAATCCTGCTGACTCCCAAGATTCGAGAGCGCGCAAAATATCTGAGCGCTGCATTCCCCGAAGTCGCGGAGTTGACTTCAAAATTGTCAGAAGGAATCTATGTCGATGGAATGGAGTCCCTCCAAGGGCTATTGCGCAGCGACCTGACATCTCTCGTTGATTTGTTGCCTGCCAACTTTCAGATTGTTCTCATCGATGAGCCACGCATTCACTCGCGCGCCCTTGATCTGCTCGCCACCAACAAGGAGTTTCTTGATGCCTCATGGTCTAATGCGGCGCAGGGGGCGAGCGCGCCAATAAATTTGACAGCCGAGTTGGCGGGCGGTGGTTATTTCACTCTCGAGGAGTTGCGCGAGAGAGCCAATCACTGGAGTTCAATTGATCCTTACTCCACGGAATTTGAAGAGAGTGCACAGATCCTTCCGCTATCAGGAGTTCCCGAGTATCGCGGAGATAGTGAGGGATTAATTGCTGATCTTCAAGAGTGGCTCACCGAAAAGTACCTACTGATATTTACCGCTGCTGGTTCTGGAATCGTGGAGCGCTACGCCAAACTCTTCTCGCAGGCGGGGCTACCGGTTCGACTCTTAAAGAGCGTCTCCTCTGGACTTACGCGCGACGCTATCTATGTCCTTGCTAGTCCAATCGAACATGGCTTCATCTCCCACGAATTTAAAAGCGCTTTAATCACTGAAAAAGATATTACTGGAGTGCGTAGCTCTAACAAGGATCAAGCGCGAATGCCCTCGCGGCGCAAAAAGGCGATCGACCCTGTTGAGCTCAAACCTGGGGATTACGTTGTTCACGAACAGCATGGTGTCGGTCGTTATGTCGAATTGGTTACTCGCACAGTTGCCGGAATTTCTCGTGAGTACTTGGTGATTGAGTACGCCGCCTCCAAGCGCGGTCATCCGGGCGACAAACTCTTCGTCCCCACCGATACTTTGGAACAGGTTACAAAGTACGTCGGTGGTGAGGCTCCAACCATGCATCGAATCGGTGGTGCTGATTGGCAGAACACCAAACGTAAGGCCCGCAAAGCGGTAAAGCAGATTGCGGCTGAACTTATTCAGCTCTATGCCGCTCGTATGAGCGCACCCGGCTTCGCCTTTTCGCAGGACACCTCGTGGCAACGTGAACTGGAGGCAGCCTTTCCCTTCGTTGAGACAAACGATCAGCTCTCGACTATCGAAGAGGTTAAGCGCGATATGGAGCGGAGCCACCCGATGGATCGCATCATCTGTGGCGATGTTGGTTACGGAAAGACAGAGATTGCTATCCGCGCCGCCTTTAAAGCGGTGCAAGATGCGAAGCAAGTTGCGGTTTTGGTCCCGACAACTCTCTTGGTCCAACAACACCTTAAAACTTTCGCGGAGCGCTACGCGGGATTCCCAGTGCGTATCGCCGGCCTTTCACGCTTTAATACCGCAAAGGAGTCGAAAGAGATTTTGGAGGGTTTGGCGAGAGGGAGTATCGATATCGTGATCGGCACTCATCGCCTACTCTCAAAGGATGTCATTTTCAGAGATCTGGGTCTAGTTATCGTCGATGAGGAGCAACGTTTTGGCGTTGAGCACAAAGAGGAGTTGAAGAAGGCTCGAACCAATATTGATGTGCTCTCCATGTCTGCAACACCAATCCCAAGAACACTTGAGATGGCGATCACGGGAATTCGTGAGATGTCGAACATCACGACTCCTCCTGAGGAGCGTCATCCAGTTCTTACATATGTAGGTCCGTACGATGAGAAGCAAGTTACCGCCGCTCTGCACCGCGAGCTCCTGCGTGATGGTCAGATCTTCTATCTCCACAACAGAGTAGAGAGCATCGATCGCGTTGCCTTAAGACTTAAAGAGTTAGTCCCAGAGGCTCGGATTCGAACCGCGCATGGTCAGATGGGTGAACGCGAACTCGAGGAGGTGATCTTGGGGTTCTGGGAGCGTCACTTCGATATCTTGGTCTGCACCACAATTATCGAAAGTGGTATCGATATCCCTAACGCAAATACCTTAATCGTCGACCGCGCCGATGCCTTCGGTCTCTCTCAACTGCATCAATTGCGCGGACGCGTAGGTCGCGGACGCGATCGCGCGTACTCGTACTTTCTCTACTCTCCAGATAAACCACTGACAGAAGTTGCCCATGATCGCCTGAAGACAATTGCGACTAATACCGACCTCGGATCGGGAATGCAGGTGGCCCTCAAAGATTTAGAGATACGAGGGGCTGGAAATATGCTGGGCGGGGAACAGTCGGGGCATATCGCTGAGGTTGGCTTTGATTTGTATATGCGTATGGTTGGTGAGGCGGTCGAAGATTTCAAAACTGGGTATGTCGATGCCAATCCACGCATCAAGGAGTGCAAGGTTGAACTCCCTATCACCGCCCACCTCCCGATCGAATACCTGCCCTCCGAGCGCCTGCGCTTAGATCTCTATCGTCGAATGGCCGACTGTGCTAATGACGCTGATCTCGACGCCATCGTCGAGGAACTCAAAGATCGCTTCGGGGAACTTCCTCTGCCCGCCCAGAGTCTGATCCACGTTGCCCGAGTGCGGACCTTGGCAAAGGCAAAGAACCTTACGGAGGTGGTCTGGCAGGGCAAGCACCTCAAGATTGCCCCCATTACCCTCCCCGAATCAGCTGAACTGCGGATTATGCGGATCTACCCAGGTTCCCTGGTCAAACAGGTAACCAAGAGCCTCTTGGTGGCCCGTAACGCCACCCCAAATTGGCTAGAAAATGGGTCGGTAAGCGATACTTCTGTCCTGTCTTGGACTATGGAAGTCCTACAAAATCTTTAGGGAGTTCCGCGTGAAGAGGATTATTTCTGGCGTCATTGGTGCACTAGTTGTGGCTGGCGCAGGAGTAGGTCTCTGGCTCTTTCTGGATTCCGCCGCCTCGGCTGCGACTGTGGGCAAGACAAAGATCTCAGCCTCGCAGGTCGCAGGTAGCGTGAGCGCTGTCCTTTCTGAGCGCAAGACCGTCTCCACCAGTGGAATGCAGCTCGGTGTTGGCGCCGCGCTAGCCGCACAAGAGCTAGACCTTTACATTATTTCCGCTCTCTATGCCGACACCGCAGCTTCTCAAAACATCTCGGTAACCCAAACACAGATTGACGCAGAGGCAGCCAGTATTCTCAAGCAAGCAGGCAGCGCAGCTGCGCTCAAATCTTTTGAAGTCTCCCGCGAAATTGCCGCCAAAGATTTCCCACTCTTTGTCAAGACATACCTGTTGAATCAAGATCTCACCGCACTTGTGATCAAAAAGGGAACGGCATCAGCGAGCGCCGCTAGCGCAGTTGGGTTGCTGGTTAGCGCACAAGGAAGTAAAGAGGGCGTCAAGGTCGATAAGAAATTTGGCACATGGGATGCAATTAATCTCGCGGTGGTTGCTCCGACCGGTTCAACTCCAACAGCGGGTAACTAGTTCAGAAGATCTATTGAAGAAATGACCCCTGATTTCAGATGACATCTGAGTTAATTCGACTGCAAGAGGTAATGCATCGACTCCGCTCACCCGGCGGGTGTCCTTGGGATGCCGAGCAGACCCACGAATCTCTTCTGAAATATCTCTTGGAAGAGTCCTATGAGTTCTCCGAGGCGGTTGATGAGAGAGATCGCACGGCGATGCGCGAAGAGTTGGGCGATGTCTTACTTCAGGTTTATTTTCATGCCGCAATCGCTGCAGAGGATCTCGCTGACCCATTCACGATTGAGGATGTAGCTGGTGGGATCGCGGATAAGTTGATTCGACGCCACCCCCATGTTTTCAGCGGATCCGAGGTGACATTTGATGATGTTCTGGAGAACTGGGAGAAGCAGAAGCGCGAAGAGAAGGGCCGGACCTCCGCTATAGAGGGAGTCCCACTCGCTCAACCTGCGATGGCGCTTGCTGCGAAGATGATCTATCGAGCAGATAAATACGGTTATTCACTCCCTGTTTCCCATCCGATCACGTTACCCAGCGATACTGATGAGGCTAAATTGGGCGAGATACTGCTTGGAGTTATCGATCAGGCGCAGGAACTTGGAATAGATGCTGAGATCGCACTTCGAACCGCGACCAAGATTTATATCGCAGCCATCCAGGAGCATGAGGCCGGCGCCAAGTAACGGACCTGGGCGAGAGTTAAGTAAGCCTTACTGGTCCTTACGCACTGACTGGCTAGAATTACACCCATAACAACTAAAAGGAGAACCCTGTGGCACTAATTGATGCGGTACACGCTCGTGAAATTCTAGACTCTCGCGGAAACCCAACGGTGGAAGTAGAAGTACTTCTCGAAGATGGAACAAGTGCCCGCGCAGCAGTACCGAGTGGTGCCTCAACAGGAGCCTTCGAAGCCGCAGAGCTCCGCGATGGCGCAAAGCGATACGGCGGCAAAGGCGTTGAGAAGGCCGTTAATTTTGTTAATGATGAGATCGCACCCGCCGTTATTGGCTACGACGCACAAGATCAGCGCTTCGTGGATGGGGAGATGCTCGCCCTTGATGGAACCAAGAACAAGTCTCGACTAGGTGCCAACGCAATCTTGGGAGTTTCACTCGCCACAGCGCGCGCCGCCGCCGAGAGCGCGGATCTCTCCTTCTTCCGCTATATCGGTGGCCCAACGGCTCACACCCTTCCAGTTCCAATGATGAATATCCTCAACGGTGGTGCCCACGCCGATACCAATGTCGATGTGCAAGAGTTCATGGTCGCACCGATTGGCGCAGAATCATTTAAAGAGTCACTACGTTGGGGCGCTGAAATTTATCACGCATTGAAGGCAGTTCTTAAGAAGCGTGGCCTTGTTACGAGTGTGGGCGATGAGGGCGGGTTTGCTCCAAATCTTGATAGCAACCGCGCCGCACTCGACCTGATACTCGAGGCTATCGATGCAGCAGGATTTAAGCCTGGGCGAGATATCGCGCTGGCTATGGATGTTGCCGCTACGGAATTTTTCAAGGATGGCTCGTACTCCTTCGAAGGAAAGCAGAAGAGCAGCGCGGAGATGATCGCGTACTACGCAGATCTCGTTGCGAACTATCCAATCGTCTCTATTGAGGATCCTCTTGACGAAGATGACTGGGCCGGCTGGTCGCAGATGACTACAGAGCTTGGCAATAAAATTCAGATCGTTGGCGATGACCTCTTCGTAACCAACCCTGAACGCTTGTCTCGTGGAATCAAAGAGGGTGCCGCAAATGCCCTTCTGGTCAAGGTAAACCAAATTGGAACACTCACTGAGACTCTTGACGCGGTGTCACTTGCACATCGCAACTCATACCGCACGATGATGTCGCACCGTTCCGGTGAAACTGAAGACACCACGATTGCAGATTTGGCCGTTGCCCTCGAGTGTGGCCAGATCAAGACTGGTGCACCTGCTCGTACCGAGCGGGTCGCTAAGTACAACCAACTCCTTCGCATTGAAGAGGAGCTTGATGAGTCAGCTCTCTACGCAGGACGCGGGGCCTTCCCACGTTTTAATGGCTAAGCCTTAAAACACCATGTTTAGAAGCATCTCCGGGCGAAGCTTGGCCTTCGCCACGGTCTTGCTGATTTTGGCGATTACAGTCGCTCCGCCGCTCCATAGTTACTTTACGCAACGAGCACAGATCAATGCGTATGGAGTCCAACTTGCTGCCTCCCAAGCTACCTTGCAAGAGGCAGAGAAGGAGTTGACTCAATGGAGCGACCCAACATATGTCACTTCGCAAGCTCGAATTCGATTGCACTATATCTTTCCGGGGGAGCGCGAATACGTGGTCTTGACCAATAGCAATCCCAAGGTGGCTCTCAGCGTTCCTGTTGCGCCCATTGAAGGGCTAGCACCCTGGAATACCCCTTGGTACTCCAGGGTGCTAGACACCATTACCAGTGTGGGCCAATCCAAGTGAGGGAGCAAGCGACTTCGCAAGATCTTGAAGCAATCGCGCGGCAACTCGGTCGCACCCCTCGCGATGTCCACGGGATTTCACATCGCTGCCCCTGTGGCAAACCTGATGTTGTAGAAACGCCTCCGCGTTTATCTGATGGAACTCCATTTCCTACTTTTTACTACGCCACGTGTCCCCGTCTGACTGCAACCATTTCAACGCTGGAGAGTTCGGGGTTGATGGCGCAGATGCAGGAGCGTCTGGAAGTTGATCCAGAACTTTCGGGCCAATATCGCGCAGCGCACGATGATTATCAGGCAGCGCGGGCAGCTCTTGGAATGCAAGTTCCAGAGGTGGAGGGGATAAGCGCTGGCGGAATGCCCGATCGGGTGAAGTGCCTCCACTCTCTGGTGGCGCACTCACTCAGCGCTGGTTCGGGCGTTAATCCATTGGGAGATGAGGCGCTCGCCGCTCTTTCCGAATGGTGGATGGTGAACCCGTGCGAGTAGCAGCGATCGATTGTGGAACCAACTCGCTACGCCTACTGGTAGCAGATGTTGATGGAGCGAATTTTCGGGAGGTGCACCGCGATATGCGTGTAGTGCGTCTGGGGCAGGGCGTCGATAAAAATAAGGCATTTACCCCAGAGGCGATTGAAAGAACTCTCCTTGCAACTGCAGAGTATGCAGATGTTATTCGATCTAAAGGAGTAGAAAAGTTGCGCTTCTGTGCCACGAGCGCGACCCGCGACGCGGCTAATAGAGATCTCTTTCTTTATGGGGTTCGAGATATCTTAGGCGTTTTGCCCGATGTAATTCCTGGTAGCGAAGAGGCGGCGCTCTCTTTTCTCGGCGCCACAAAAGAGTTAGGGCAAGAGTTAGCACCATTCTTGGTGGTCGATATTGGTGGTGGCTCCACGGAGTTTGTGCTCGGGGCTACAGAAGTGGTTGCCGCCCATTCAGTCAATATCGGATGTGTGCGCATGGCAGAGCGCCACTTGACAACGCAACCACCAACGAAAGAGCAAATCAGCGGCGCCATCAGCGATATTGATGCGGCGATAGAGATCGCTGGTAGTTATGTGGAATTTGGGGCGGCGCAGAGCCTGATCGCAGTAGCGGGTACAGCAACAACAGTCGCAGCTGCCGCGCTTGGACTCAATGAATATGACCGCTATGCAATTCACCTCTCACGGATTCCGGCGGAAAAAGTGCACGAAATTGCCACGATGTTTGCCTCTATGAATCGTGGAGAGATAGCTGCTCTCGGCTACATGCATCCGGGTCGCGTCGATGTAATAGCAGCAGGCTCGCTAGTCCTATCGCGCGTGATGACCCTGACGGGCGCTACCGAATTTATCGCATCTGAATCCGACATCCTGGATGGAATCGCCTGGGGCCTTGCCACGCTATAAAACGATCGCGGCGCTTGATAAAGCGATAACCGCCTGCACTCTCTGCCCTCGCCTCGTGCTGTGGCGCGAGGAGGTCGCGATCACCAAACGCGCTGCTTACGCGGATCACAACTATTGGGGGAAACCGGTAACGGGTTTTGGTGACCCCAAAGCAGAGATCATCATTGTGGGCCTTGCTCCCGGTGCGCATGGTGCAAATAGAACAGGTCGCATATTTACCGGCGATAGCTCGGGGAGTTTTCTCTTTCCTGCCCTCTTTCGCGCCGGACTGGCAAAGTTACCGAGTAGCGACTCTCGCTCCGATGGGCAAGAGCTCTACCGGACACGGATTCTCTGTGCGGTACGTTGTGCGCCGCCCGAAAATAAACCGACGCTAGAAGAAAAAGCTGCCTGTGCACCATTTATGGCCAACGAGATCCAACTCTTGTTGCCCACCGCAAAAGTATTTGTTGCACTTGGTAACTTTGCATGGACGGGATTGATAACTCAATTACTTGCGATGGGCTTTGTGATTCCCACACCGCGACCAAAATTTGGCCATGGCGCTTTTTTTACCGCACGATCAAGTGAGGGCCAAGAGTTAAAGATCATCGGTAGTTACCATCCGAGCCAGCAAAATACCTTCACAAAGAAGTTAACTCCGGCGATGTTGGATGGCATTTTCAAGATGGCGAACCAGGCCTAGCCAGATCGCCACTGAGTTACCAATAAAGAGCGCGAAGCAGAGCGTTCCAACTCCCACTCGACCACCGGCGATCCAGCCAACCGTGAAGACGGAGATCTCCAAAACCAAGCGCACTCGTCCCACTCGAATTCCAGTTACTCGATGTACTCCAGTCATTAATCCATCACGCGGACCTGGTCCAAGTCCACAAGTGATGTAAAAAGCGGAGCCAGCGCCAATGAGGGCGATTCCACCAAAGACATAAGCAAAGCGCACCCAGATCGCGTGATGTTGAATAGGAAAGATGTCGGTTCCAATTTGTAACGCTGTGGAAATCACGACGATATTTGCCAATGTACCAAATCCTGGGCGCTGATTCAGTGGGATCCAAGCAAGAAGAACAACAATGCTGATGAAGAAAGTGGACCAACCAAGTGAGAGTGGGGTGTGCTTGCTTAAGCCTTGTGAGAGGACCGCCCATGGAGAGTTCCCCAGTGTTGATTGGATCAGGAGAGCCTCACCTAGCCCAAAGACCGTTAAGCCGGAGAGCAGTATTAGTAGGCGAAGGGGAGTAAGAGACCAACGACTTGGCGCAGTCCAACTTGTATGTGGGATCGTCCTATGCGGACGGAGCAGCTTCTTTAAATTCACTGGGCCGCGACGAGATCTGCGCACATGGCGCGAAAGGCAACGGTATGTGCATCGATATCGGCGATAGTAGTTTGTGGAGAGACGAGCGCCATATTGTGGAAAGGAGTGATGAGGAAGCCATCGTTGAGTAGCCGTAGGTGGACGTATTGCTCCAGCTCAAAATCACCGGCATCGGAGGCCTCCTTACCGGTCTTAGGAGCTGCCGCTTGGAACAAGTACTCACCGCGTGCTCCTAATCGAGAGCAATGCCAAGGTAGAGCAAATTCATTGATCGCGGCATCGACGCCATCACACCAGCGCTGCCCCAACTCCACCATATGTTTGAAGGCGGCATCGGTGAGGACCTCGGTGAGCGTTGCCCGCATGGCCGCCAGGCTAAGCGCGTTACCCGCCAAGGTGCTACCGATTCCACCAGTATCAATGAGTTCGCGCTCAACCTTCGCTTGGATGCGTGCCGCGACCTCGCTGGTCATTCCAAAAGTTCCCGTTGGGATTCCACCGGCGATCGCCTTTCCAATAGTCAGAACATCGGGCTTAAGTCCGTATAAAGCGGTCATCCCTCCGGGACCAACCGAGATTGTGTGGGTCTCATCAATAATCCAGATGGCACCATATTTCTTAGCGAGCTCGCCGACGGCTTGCAAATACCCCTCATCGGGAAGCACAATTCCGATGTTTGTCATAGCCGGTTCCATCAATATTGCAGCCACATCTCCGTGCGCTAGCGCCGCCTCCATCGCAGCTAAATTGTTGAATTCAACGACTCGAGTTGTTTGCGCGAGAGGGACCGGGGAACCAAGGTTTCCTTGACGCATCACGGTGTTTCCTGACTCGTCGAGGGTAGCAAATGTTTCATCGACCGATCCGTGATAACACTTGTCGATGACAATGATCTTTGAACGATCGGTAATTAGTCTGGAGTAACGGATCACGTGTCGATTGGCATCGGTGGCTGTGACGGTGAACTGCCATAGCGCAAGACCGAAGCGCCGCGAAAGTTCAGTGGCAACGATCACTGCGTCCCTCGTTGGCAGCATCGCAGTAAGTCCGCGTTTGAGCTGCGCGTTAATTGCATCGACAGTCGCCTGGGGCGAGTGCCCGGTCATTGAACCGGTATCGCCTAAGCAGAGATCCACATATTCCAGGCCATCAACATCGGTGAAATGTGCTCCCTGTGCACTATCTACAAAGATTGGGTAAGCCCCTGGCCACTTGGCCATCCATGACATTGGCACACCTCCAGGCATCACCTCTTTAGCCTGAGCAAATAAGGCGCCACTCTTGGGGTGAAGTTGTAAGAAGCGATTCTCTTCAATTGCGATTAACTTCTTTAGGTGAGTCCTATTAATCAATGACATGGCACGGATTCTAGGGGATACTGAACTACGTTCGTTATTGATAATCTCCTTGAGGTTACCCGCGGTAGAAGGGAAAGTTGATGGAGCTCTTTGACTTGCGCATTGTTGTCGATCACATTGAGGGTCGTCCGGTATGCGGACTTTCAGTTGGTGATTACTTCGAGGTGAGGAATAGTTCTCAGGTGAGAATTCCCGAGGGCAAGCACTTTTGCCTCTTTGCGATCTCCTCGGCGCTTGCGCTACTACCAGCGAAGGCACGCCAATTAGCGGCGGATGATTGGTTGGAGCGAGATTCCTTGGTTGCTTGTCCTGACCCCGATGAGAGGTTGATTATGCGTATCGAGCGCGTCAGAAAAGTGGTTCTCGACTCAAACGAACTCACTTAATTATTGTTGGTGTGCATGATGTTGCGATGTTTATCGCTATGGCGCTCTAGCTCAAAGACCTCACCAGTTGGTCCGAGCGATCTCGCTAGTACTTGCCCGAGTGCTTCTCGCTCTTCGCTGGCAAGAGTGATCTCGGGAATGCGCAGATTGCCGGCAAGATGGTTCACATTTCTCGCACCTACAATGACAGCGCTCACACCGGGTTGACTCAGGGTGAAGGCCGAGGAGATGGTGGCGATATCTGACTGATGGTTAATTGCAATCTGATTTAAAACTCTGAGAAGCTGTTGAAAAAGTTCCCAACCGCCAAATTCTGCAATGATCAATCGGTATTTTATATTTGAACGGGTCTCAAATTTTGTTGGCTCGGGAGCACCCAAATATTTTTCGCTGATGAATCCTCCCGCAACAGTTCCGTAGCAGAGAACTCCAATTCCCTCTGAGAGGCAAAAATCAATCATCCCGCTCTCTGGTCGGCGATCAAGCAGGGAGTATTGCAATTGAATACTGGCAGGTTTAAGTCCTGCACCCACCATCTGCGCCAATCGAAGTTGATCAAAATTGGTCACTCCCACCTCTCTAATTAAGCCCTCCTCCTTTAAATGAAAGAGTTCTTCCAAGGCGCGAAGATAATTCTGTGCTTCATATCGCCACCAGTGAAACTGCACGAGATCTACCTGCTCAACTCCAAGCCGCTCCAGAGAGCGCGAGACAATTTCGCGTGCATCGTTCGGCTGATAATCATCAAGAAATTTCTCGTTGGGTACATACTTAGTGTGGAGTTGAACTTGTTCCCGGGCCGCAGCGCCATCGCGTTCTATTATTTTCCGCAGCGCCCTGCCAACTAACTCTTCAACACCAGTGTAGATATCGCCAAAATCAAGAGTAAAGATACCGGAGTCTAAAAAACTCACTATATCTGTGATCGCTTGCTCCTGGGAGATGACCGAATCCAATGAGTGTCCACTGCTCAGTTGCCATCCTCCTTTAATAACAGGAGAGATCCAGTAGTTAGGAACGAGTTCAACCTTCCTCATGGGAGGGTCACGGGAGAGGTTACGGGAGAGGTCATGGGAGCATTGCCTCTGCTTCAATTTCAACGAGGTACTCTGAACCGATCAACTTCGCCACTACAAGGGTGTTTGCAGGTCGAATATCTGCAAATCGTGCGCCATGCACTCTAGAAATTGCATCGCAATTCGCTTCGTTGCTTACATAGATTCGAGTACGAACGACATCACTCAATTGCGCTCCCAAAGAATTAAGTACGCTCTCGATTTTATCAATAACAAAGTGAGTCTGGGCAATTGGATCACCTGCGCCCACCGAAAAATCGCCATGAGTGGCGGTCGTTCCTGAGACCAAGATCCGCTTATCCATTTGGATGGCGCGGGAGTATCCGGCAATCGCCTCCCAGGGCGTTCCCGAGTTTATGTAGCGGCGTCCATTCGCTTCATGTGGAGTAAATACCGTAGGAAATTCGGAGAGGTGCTGGCTGAGATCCCCCGACGCTGTGAGGAAGGGCGGCGTACGGTATTCATCGCCACAATCACCAGGAATCGGTGTCAGCGTCTGAATCTGCGTCGAGATTGCACGCTGCTGAGCCTCTGAAAGTTCGAAGGTAAAGAGCGAAGCGGCCTCATCAAGGTAAGCGCTCTCACCTAATCGTGCACCAATAATCACTGCCCCGACCGCCGGCTGCTGGAGTTGATACTTACTCGCAATTGTAGAGATTGAGCGTCCGCTCTCCAGGGAGATCTCCTTTAACACCTGCAGGAGGCTTTGAAATCTCTCCCATCCTCCAGCAGAATCTATAAAGCGTTTGTACTTCATTAAAGACCAATTAGTTAATTCGGCAGCGACGGGCTCTTGCTTCGCTAGCCACCTCTCCGATAAAAATCCACCACAGAGAGTTCCGTAGGCCAAGATCGCTATTCCATTGCTTAAGCAGTATTCCGCCATCTCTCCACCACCGCGTTGATCGATAAGTGAATAGGAGATCTGATTTGAGGCGATATCTATCCCAGAGCTCTTAGCGATCCGCAAATGCGCCGTATCAAAATTTGTGGTGCCAAGAGCGCCAATCAATCCCTCCTCCTTTAACTCTTGGAGGTAGCGCAAGGTATCTAACCAATATGGATCGGCGAAGCTCCATGAATGATATTGGAGAAGGTCAACTCGCTCACTCTGCAGGCGCTTGCAGCGCTCGTTGATCGCTAAACGAACTTCCTCGCGCCTAACTGGTCCGGGCTTCGGAACCCACTTGGTAAGAAGTTGTACCGCTCCACCCGTCGGGGAGTGTGACTTATAGTGTCCCGCAATAAGCTCCGCGGAACCGTAGTGGTCGGCCATGTCAAAAGTCGTGAAACCTTCCTCGACATAGGGCTGCATGAATTCGGAGGTGGATGCTGTATCCAAACTCTGACCATCTCGCTCCATATCGGCAATCTGCCAGAGGCCAGTGATCACACGTGAAATAGCGAGGTCTGGTGCTAGTTGATAACTCTCTATCTGCGACACCACAAACTCCTATCGAACTTTTGCGCCACCTTGAAAGACACTTGTTATCTCACGGAGCGTATCTATATCCTTGAAAGGATTCTCCCGCACGGTGATGAAGTCACCATAGTAGTTGGGAGCGATCTGGCCTAAAGAATCTGCTTGATTGAGCAGAGCCGCCGCAGTGGTAGAGATTGAAGCGAGGGTTTTTTGCACCGAAAGACCTGCGCCTTGCATCAAATACATTTCATGGAGTGCGGCAGGGAGTTCATCAACCATATCTCCGGGTGGGTAGTCGGTTCCGTTCACCATAGGAATATTTGCACGGATTGCGCGCTGCACGCTCTCGAGATGCTTCTCGCTGGCGCGCAGAGCATTCTGAATTGAGTGCTCTTCAAAATGGTTCTTGCGCATCCACGATTCAGAGCGCGTGACACAGAGAGTTGGGGTTACATAAGCACCTTTAGAGGCTAGGGCAGCTGCAGTGGAATCATCGAGGCTGTAGATATGCTCAAAACTTCTAACTCCCTGCGAGAGGGCTTGCATGATCGCACTTGATTCCCCGGAGTGAGCGACAACGTATGTGCCATGTTCGTGAGCGGCCTGGACCGCACCGGCGATCTCCTCATCAGTCATCTCTGGAGTATCAGGGCTCTCACCCGCATGGGCTAGCCCACCAGTGATAAATATCTTGATGTGATCGGCGCCTGCCTTTAACTCACCTAGTGCTGCTTGATAGAAACCTTCAAACCCTTCGGCATACGCGCAATCGGCACCTGCCCCGTGACCTTGTGGGGTCGAGATGGCACGACCCGCTCCGAAGATACGAGGACCCTTACTCCAGCCGCGTTGGATAGCTCTACGCAGCAGCAAATCCGCTTGATTCTGCTCATGCACCGATCTGATCGTTGTGATGCCGGCCTGCAAGGCTGCCTGGGCGCGCTGCGCCGAGCGATAGGCGGTGAGCGCGGGGCTCTCATTCTCGTCGGTCTCGCTAAAGGGAAAGACAACCGATAGGTGCGTATGGCAGGAGATGATCCCAGGCATTACATATTGGCCAGCCAGATCAGTTCTCATTTCACTCGGATCTGGAGCATCGAGTTGAATCTTTGTGATGATGCCACCAACCACTTCAAAGTGACGATTTCGAAGGACGTCGCCAGAACTAATGTCCACGATATTTGAGTTACTGAACCACATTATGAGCCGACCTTTCGTAATTCATTGTTGAGAAGACAGGAGCTCCATCGATCAGCAGCTGGGGCCATCTTCGGTTCCATCACGCTGCACTCGGCAATCGCCACAGGGCAGCGTGGATGGAAACGACATCCTGAGGGAGGCAGCCGTGGATCTGGAACATCACCAGGAAGCTCAAGTGGCATTGAGCCTTTGCCATCGGGTCTTGGAATGGCCTTAATCAGCGCCTTTGTGTAGGGATGGCGCGGGTCATCCCAAATTTCAAGGGTATTGGCCACTTCGACCATCTTGCCTAGGTACATGACTGCAGTTCTGTCAGAAATTTGCCGCACGACGGATAGATCGTGCGATATGAAGATCATGCTCATTCCAAGTTCCTGCACAAGCTCGACTAGGAGGTTTGCAACTTGGGCTTGTGCAGAGGCATCGAGCGCACTGATCGGTTCATCGGCGATGATCACTTCTGGTTGCAAGGTAAGTGCTCGCGCGATGGCGATGCGTTGGCGCTGGCCACCACTAAATTGATGGGTGTATTTCGTGAGAGTGGTTCGTGAGAGGCCGACACGTTCCAAGAGTTTCGCACTGCTTTCGCGTGCCTCTTCCGCGTTGACGCCAGAATTGAGAAGGCCATCAATCAATTGATCGCCAATTTTACGGCGTGGATTGAGTGATGAGTAGGGATCTTGAAATATCAACTGTAGTTTGAGTAGTTCGCGAGAGCGCACGGAGCTGTTTAGGGGCGCCACTGCTTTGCCGTTAAAGGTGATCTCACCAGCGGAGGTAGGGAGTATTCCCACCGCAGCTTTTCCTAAGGTAGATTTTCCACAACCAGATTCACCAACGAGGCCGAGAATTTCTCCACGATTAAGGGTGAGATCCACGCCCGAGACCGCCGTAATTTTTGTTCGATCTGCGCGTTTGTAGGTAACGCTCACATTGTTGAGTTGCAGAATTGGTTGCGCCTGGTTCATGGTCTCACCTGGTTTATTGAGAGCCCTGCAAAGGGATCCACTGCGCAGATAAATTTGTGGCTATCGGCCAAGTAGGTCGGTAGGAGTTCATCTCCACTGCATGTGGCCGCTGCAAATTTGCACCGTTCTGCAAAGGCGCAACCAATTGGTTGCTTGCCTAGTTCTGGGGGGAAGCCGGCGATTGATTTCAGCAATTTTTCGTTGGAGTCGGGCTGGGGGAGTGAATCCAAGAGGCCCTGCGTGTATGGATGGCGTGGGAGTTGCAAAATTGTGGAGGTAGATCCTGATTCAGCCTCACGACCAGCGTAGAGAACCAAGAGTTTATTTGTAATCGAAGATAAAACACCGAGGTCGTGCGTGATAAAGATGATGGAGAGTTGATGCTCCTTGCGAAGGCGATTGAGGAGGGTCAAAATTCCAGCCTGCACCGTTACATCTAGCGCCGTTGAAGGCTCATCGGCCAGGAGGAGTTTGGGCTTGCAGGCGAGCGCCATAGCAATGCAGATCCGTTGGCGCATCCCGCCCGAGAATTGTCCGGCATAGGAGTTGAGCGCCTTCTTGGGGTCAGGTATTCGTACATCGGCGAGCAACTCTTCTGCATCTACCAAGGCCTGCTGCTGCGAAATTCCTAGATGGGTCACCATATGTTCGGTCATCTGCGCTTTGATGCTGAGCATCGGGTGGAGCGAGGTCATGGGATCTTGGAAGACCATGGCGATTTGAGCGCCACGGAACTTCTGCCACTCCTTGGAGGAGAGCCCGATCAACTCTTGGCCATTAAATTTGGCTGACCCAGAAACTTTGGCATGCTGCGGAAGCAAGCCGAGAAGGGTTAACGCGGTCATGGTCTTTCCGCTTCCGCTCTCACCTGCGATGCCGAGAATCTCACCCTCATTGACGGTAAAGGAGAGGCGATCCACAGCTGTAGCAAAGCCGGTCTTAGTCTGTAACTGGACGCTTAAATCGCGTACCTCAAGGAGCGTCATCTCTTACTCACGCAGCGCTTTTGCGGTTCGGGGATCCAAGATATCGCGCAGCGCATCACCCAAGAAGTTAAAGGCGAGCACAGCCGTCAAGATCGCAAGGCCGGGGAATACTGCTAACCACCACTTATCAAAATTGTTGGCACCTGCAGAGACCATTGCTCCCCACTCTGCAGATGGAGGTCGTGCGCCCAATCCCAAGAAGGAGAGGCCAGAGAGCAAGAGCATGCCGTTGCCAGCTTCAAGGGCGGCGAGGACAAAGACGGGGCCCGAGATATTTGGGCGCAGGTCAACGAAGAGCGCACGGGTAGTTGAAGCTCCTAAGAGGCGGCTGGAGGTCACGTAATCAGCGTTCTTGCTCGAGAGAATCAAACCTCGCACTAATCGGGCGTAGGTTGGCCAGGCCACGAGGACGACGGCAAAGACGGCATTGCGCAGTTCCGCGCCTAAAGCAGCAGCCACCGCCATCGCAAGGATGATTCCAGGAAATGCCAGAACGACATCGGTAAAGCGCATGAGAGCGGCATCAATCCAACCCCCGAAGTAGCCGGCGATCGCTCCGATCACGGTACCGACGAGCATCGCCAAGATCACAAGCATCATTGAGAGTGGAAGGGTGATACGTGCCCCATAAATTACGCGACTCAATACATCGCGGCCAACTGAATCTGTACCAAACCAATTATGGGAATTTGGCGGAAGTAGTTGTCCATAATTTTGAGCTATTGGATTAGAAGGTGCAATCAGTGGTGCAAAGATTGCAATCAGGATCCAGATCGTAAGGATTGTTACCCCAATGACCGCCAGCGGTTGGCGGATGGGCGAGTCAGGATTTTTCCTCATCCGTGCCTCAAGCTCGGGTCAATAAATCGGTAGGCAATATCAACGAGGAGGTTCATGACGATGAAGATTCCGGCCACAACAATGCTCACCCCCATAATTCCTGGGAGATCAAGCCCGATCGAACTGCGGTAGGCGTATTGACCAATGCCAGGCCAGGAAAAGACATTTTCAACGAGCACTGATCCTGCGAGCAGG
This sequence comes from Actinomycetes bacterium, assembly GCA_025355305.1. Taxonomy (GTDB): domain Bacteria; phylum Actinomycetota; class Actinomycetes; order Nanopelagicales; family Nanopelagicaceae; genus PALSA-747. The sequence continues at coordinate 98,266 of JANXZW010000015.1, forward strand.
TTTCCAAAAGCAACACCTGCGACAGTCACGATGGAAAGTAGAGCGGGGCGCAGTACGTGGCGGCGGATCACATGTGATTCTGGTAGTCCTTTGGCGCGCGCGGCACGAACATAATCATTATGCAAAATTTCTAGAATGGATGCGCGAGTGAAGCGAGTAAGAACCGCAATCGTATAAATTGCAAGGACAATGGCTGGCAACATTAGATGTCTAAAGGCCTGCCAGCAGAGGTTAAATTGACCATGGAACAGTGCGTCAAAGGTGTACATGCCGGTAATCGTGGAGGGGGCATCCGTGCCAGGGTCAAGGCGCCCATTTGAAGGAAACCACGAAAGTTTGAAGTAGAAGAGGTAGAAAAATACTAGCGAGAGCCAGAAAGTGGGCACGGAGACACCTGTGAGTGTGACAAACCTAATAATTTGATCCGGCCAACGGTTACGCGTGATCGCTGCGATAACTCCAAAGAGCAGACCAAAGATGAGTGAGAAGAAGATTGCAATGGTTGCCAGTTCGAGGGTCGCTGGGAAGTACTCCGCGAGATCGCTGGAGACAGGTCTGCGAGATTGTTGCGAGAGACCGAGATCGCCGTGCAAAAGGTGGTCAATATAGATGATGTACTGCTCTGGGACTGGCTTGTCGAGGCCATATTTTGCACGCCAAGCAGCGACGATAGTTGGGTCGCTCATGGCGCTCTGACCCAGATTCAGGGCAGCGGGATCACCAGGCACCAATTGAGTAACTGAAAATGAGATAAGAGTAATTCCGAGCATTAGCAAGATGCCGATAGCGATACGGCGGATTACAAATGTGCTGAGGGAATTGCCTCGCAGCCCACCAGATTTCTCTGATGAGCTGCGACGAGCAAGTAGATCTTTCAAGTAGCTAACAGATCCTTACTTCAGTTCAGTTAGGTTAACTTTCCAGATTGGGTTTGTTGCAATTCCGATAACGCTCTTGGTTGAAACCAAGATTGCAGGAGATTGGATTAATGGAATAAATGGAGAGTTCGCATTGAGATCCAGTTGGAATTGCCGATATTGCGCAGCGCGCTTCTTTGGATCTGACTCGATCGCAACCGCGTTGATCAGCTTCGTAATTTCTGGAGCAGCGCTCGCTGCCCATCCAGCACGGAGGCCTACCTTCTTGCCAGGGCCGAAGTTCTGGCTGTAGTTGCTTGAATCGGGCCAATCTGGACCCCAGAACCAAAGTCCCATGGTGTCAGTTCCATTGCGATAGGTCGTCAAGGCATCGCCGACTGGAGTTGGCTCCAACTTGAGGTTGATACCAACGGCGGCCAACTGTGAAGAGATAACAGTTGCGAAGTCATCGAATGAGATGCCCTCCCAAGCGCCGCCACCCCAGTAACGCAGGCCAATTGGCTCACCCTTGTAAGCGGTCTTTGCTAGATCAGCCTTGGCAAGTGCGATGTTCTGCTTAGTTGCATCAGCTGGCTTCAGAGATCCTTGGAAGGCTGATGGAATGATTCCAGCTGCTTGAATAGAACCTTTTCCGGCAAATGCTGTCAGATCTGAATAGTTCAGAGCGTAGCGGACCGCGCTCTGGAAGTTTGGATCAGATGTGACAGAGGAGATAGTTGGGTTTGCATTTGAGTAGAGGAACCAGACGGTGGTGCTTACACCAGCTGTGACGTTAACACCGCTCAAGCTATCGGTCTGCTTTGGAGAGAGATCGAGCGCGATATTTGCAACACCTTTTTGTACATCAAGTGCTTGAACTGCTTGTGTGACGTTGCGGATAACGATCTTGGAATAAGCAGGTTGCTTTCCCCAGTACTTGGGGTTTGCTATTAGGTCAACTTCAGTGGTGAGGCTGAACTTTGAAAGCATGTAGGGACCACTACCAGCTGAAGTTGTGTTGAGGAAGTTCTCTGCCTTGTCCTTGGTATCGGCGCCCACCAAGGCGTAACCACCATGGGCGGCAACCATCTTGCTATTGACGATTCCAAATTCCGGACCAGCGACCTTCACAGGGACGGCGGTATCTGGCTGATCTGCGGTGATGATAACTGTGTACTTATCTGGGGCAGTTGCGGTGAGGCCAGCCATCAGAGATGAAGGGTTACCCTGAATGTTCTTTAGGCGACCATACGAGTAGACCACATCGGCAGAGGTAAGCGGTGTTCCATCTGAGAAGCGAGCAGCCTTGCGCAAGTGGAAGGTGTAGACCGTGGAATCGGCATTGGAGTTGTATGAGAGCGCGATTGAAGGCACAGGCTTAGAGGCATCATTGCCCTTAAATGTTAACAAGGTGTCGTAGATGGCGCGATCCATCATGTTGCCACCATCTTCAAATTCGCGTTGCGGATCTAGGGTCTTGTGATTGAACTCAGAGTCAATGACTAGAACTCGGCCAGAAGCAGCGCTGCTTGAGGTAGTTTGCAGGATGAAGGAGGAGGAGACGAGCGCTAACGCGCCAGCAACTGCTGCCAGTCGATTCCTACCTAGTTTGAGGGTTCCCAATTGTGTTCTCCATTTCGCTAGCTGCCCAAACTCTTGGACTCGGGAAGCGTAAGGGCGTAATGGGTGAAAGGCAATACATTTAGGACAATTGCGTCTAATCAGGACTTAAAAAGGACTTAAGCAGGATTTAAATTGCCAATTTATCCTCGTGATTGTGGAAGCAGAGCCACTTGCCATTTTCGCGGCGCCAGATCGCAGTATTTCTGACATATTCATCGTGCTGGCCACCTTCGGTCCGGACATGAAGTTCGTAGCGTGCGATTGCAAGATCACCGTGCACCGAGATCACTGGCTTGATGTTGTCAATGCCTAAGATTTTTGGCCCGCTGCCATCTGTTGGCCTGCGATCGCGCAGTTTGTTGAGCCCGACAAGAGTATGTACCAGATCGCGTTCCTCGGAATCCCATAGGGTGACATCTGGGCTGATATATGAATCGGCAAGTGGGCGATCCTTGGCCAAAAAGGCATCGAGCATTTTGCGGACGTTCTCCCAGATAATTCGGGCATCATCGGTGCTATTTATCCCGATAATCTCTCGCAGCTCACTATCATCGCCAAGCAGTTCGTAACGCAGCAGCGAGATGGGAAGATTTCCATTGCTCCAGAGGTAATCGTGGAATTCGCGTAGCGAGAAGTTCTCGCCTTTGACTTTAATCGAATCGGCTAGCAATTTCACGATCTGTGTCTTGCCGATTTGGTAGGTCATACCTTGTCCTGGGAGTCCGGCAAAGAAGACCGCTTCTTCGCGGGCAGTCTCCATGTCAACCGGCACTTTCTGCGCCAAGTACTGGGTTGCGGTTTCAATATCCATCTGACCTGTGGCGAGTGATACATCAATAATGACTCGAAGAGCGCGCAGCCGCATGTAGTTGTACATCAGGGTTTGTGAGTGCGGCTTGTCATCAAATAGTCCGGCAGCAAGTAGCAACTCTTCGTTGTAGAAGGCAATGCCCTCATTTGCGCCGGAGTCATAGTAGTGACGCCGTATCTCACGCGTATTTCGCCAGGAGAGAGCTAGCTGCTTGTAGTGCGCACCTTCATGGGCAATTCCGGCGCGTGGATCTTGTGCATTGGCCGCATAAAAATATGGCATCTGCGGGTGTGGCTCTGGCACGTAACTCACCCCGTCGATATCTAAACGAGAAGGCCCAGTTAGATCATCGGTAACACCAAGCCAGCGCAGCGGTTCAAGATAGGTGGGACAAGGGGCGTTTAAGTATTGCCCAAGTGATTCTGGCTGCGTTAAAAGGTTGTGCGCTTCGTAGAAGGCGCGGACTTCTTGCTCGAGTCGTCCCTCATCAGCACTCTGGGCGGCGGCTGATTCAGGGAGCGCTGGGAGTGGAGTCGTAAGGTGGCGATTTTGAGTAACGGTTTCGAGGAATATGGCGCGATCAAATTCCATCTCTCCGATACGGAGTAATTCCTTTGTCGAGAGCGGGTTGAGGGCAACATTACGCAGGAACCACTCAAAGCGCTCTGCACCGATTGCCTTGAAAGGCGGGAAGTTTGCCGCCTCTGCCTGAAGCCACTGGCGGAATGCATTAAGTGCCTTGCCACCGCTCTGGCACTCTCGCAAGAACTCTGCTCGATCTCTCTCATCGAGGTGCGGCAACAAATTCTGACCCATCTCATTGAGCTGGCTCTCAATCTGCCCGAGTTGTTCTATTGACTGATTCGCCAACTCTCTAAAGGCATACGAAGAGAGATTGAGGCGACCATCGCTCAAAATCGATTCGAAACTCTGCAGACTCGTACGGATATCAGAGATCGTCTCTCCATTTATTTTCTGTGGAGTCAAGAGATCGAAGATGACACCAACGGTCTGGTCGATATAAAAGCCGGGCTGCCTGCGCCATATCTCAAGATAATCCAGCTCCCATTTAACGCGAGAGATAGCGCTGTGAAGTAAGGCCTTGTCGACCCAGTCGGAGCGATCGGTAGCTAAATCGAGTGTGGAAAAGTCAAAATTATTTTTTAGCCGGATCTCAAAATCAGCGAGAGTGGATCGATAGGAATCCACATCTGCCTGCGACCAATGTGGAACCCACCTGGCTGGTCGTTCTAGGCGCGGGATATCGTCATGGGAGCGAGGTTGTTGTGCAGCCCGCCAGCTCCAAAATTCCTCGCTTAATTTCAGGATTTCTACCTGCTGGGACATAACGATTACCTCACCTTTTAAGAGGCGTCGTGATTTTGTAAGAAGGAGTTGAGAATTTTTGCATAGCGCTCTGGCTCCTCAACGTGTGGCATATGCGATGAGAGCGGAAAGAGTTCCCAGACCACATCTGGAATGCGGCGATGAATCTCTTGAACCATCGCTGGGGTCGCTTCATCGTAGGCGCCACTCAGTAAGAGGGTAGGAACCGATATTTTGTGAAGTTGATCGTGGATATCCCATTCTTTCAGCGAGCCTATGCAGTGGAACTCTGAGGGACCATTCATCGTATGGTAGACGGTGGGTTCCTCACTCATTTGGGTGAAGGAGGCCAGCACGTCGGGCGGCATTGGCACTCGGCATACATGCTTGGCGTAGAAGACATCCATCGCCGCGAGATACTCCGGGGAATCAGTCGTACCCGCTGCTTCATGGAGTTGCAGAGTTGCCTCAACCTCAGCAGGAAGCATTGCGCGTAATTTATTAGCTTCACTCACCCAGATCTTCATTCCAGCGGGGGAATCTGCCACGACAAGAGCGCGTAGCCCTGCGGGGTTATGAGTCGCAAATTGCATTCCGAGCATGCCACCCCATGATTGGCCGAGTACAAAGTAGTTATCACTAATGCCAAGATGCTCGACAAGGAGTTGCAACTCCTCCATGAATAGTTCGGGAGTCCAGAACTCCTTAGGTGCTTCCGGGAGGTGCGTTGAAAGCCCGCATCCGATTTGGTCGTAGAGAACTACAGTGCGTCCGGTTGGTCTTACTTGTTCGGCGATTGCGATCAAATAGTTATGCGCTGCGCCAGGACCGCCGTGAAGCAAGACCAGCGGCGTCTGACCGTTTTGGAGGTCACCCTCGATGCGATACCAAGTCTGACCATGCTTCCAATTCATCATTGCGGTTGTCATGGCAGTATCTAAGCAATCTTGAAGGGTTTTGGACAGGCAGAAATTTTTGGAACTTCCATCTTGGCAATAACCGTTCCTTGAGCAGGATGGACGGCTTGCGCGATTCCTAAGTTTCCCTGCACGGAGAGGAAGATAAAAGCCTCCTCCGCGGTGAATCCCCATTGACTTATCAAGAGCCCCGCCGCTTCCTCGCAGGCGATCTGCATGGCACCGTAAATATTCTCCACAGGGGCTACCCCATGTGTAATCCAAGAGTTCGCCGTCTCAGTGACTGGATACTCCGTTCCTATACCTTTAATCAGTTGAGTCGACAACAAGACATCGCCAGCGATCTCAATGCCGGTTCCGCAGATCTCTCCGTCGCCCATCGCGGCGTGCATATCCCCGATCGCCAGTAGTCCTCCCTCGTGGTGCACCGGAAGATGAATCGTTGAACCGATTGTGTTTTTGTTGTTATCTAGGTTGCCACCGTGTTTTCCTGCTGGCATGGTTGAAATTTCACCCGACAAAGGAGCTAAACCCACAACACCGAGCATAGGTGCGGCTTTGAATGAGACTCGCTCATTCATTGTTACCAGACCATCTTCCACATCGAAGAACTGCGCAAAGGGTTTATGGATACTCGCCTGCAACTGCCCCTCGCCTGGATAAGTTCTGGCAACTCCTCTGGGGCCGGGGAGGATTTCATGGAGGGTGACGGAGAGTGTGTCGCCGGGCTGCGCCCCCGTTACGAAGATTGGTCCAGTGGCGGGATTGATCAGAGAAGCGTCGATTGGGAGTAGCGCGTTTTCAGCGTTGGTTATCGCACCGCGGTAGCAGTCCCAGGTTTGCACGTGTACGAACTCACCGGGGAGTACCACCAGGGCCGCGGGGTGTGCAGAGGAGAAGGAGAAGTTGTGGTGTTCCCGAGATAAGAAGTGGCGGGCTAGCGGAAATTTATCTGACTTTGAATTGTGACTTTCTATCGCCATGCTAACATCCTCTCACTCTTCACCAGGGAAATCTTCCCAACGCTGGGAATATCCTCACCCTTCCTACTCCTACTGGAGGTTTAAAGTGCGTAGAAGTTTTCGTCTAGCCATTCCAACATTTTTGAGTGCGCTCTTGGTCGCCTCGATGTTAGCTGGTGGTGGCGCAGCCACTGCCGCCGGCACCGGTATGGCTCCTTATGATCCAACGCACGCTGGTGGAACTGTCACCCTCGTGGCCGCCGCCGCCGCCGGATCCCTTGATCCCAAAATCAATTACACCGCTGAATATTGGGAGCTTTACCAAGCTTCCTACGACGGCCTTCTCGGGTTCAAGTATGGTGATGGAAAATCTTCTTTTGAGATTGTTCCTGATCTAGCCACAGCCCTTCCTGTCATGAGCAATGGTGGCAAGACCCTCACATTCACGCTGCGAAGCGGAATTAAATTCTCAAATGGAGCGCCGCTAACTGTTGCCGATGTTAAGGCCTCTTTTGAGCGGATCTTTAAGGTTTCCTCTCCTACCGCCGGTTCTTTCTATAACGGCATCGTGGGCGCTGATGCCTGTCTCAAAGTTCCAGCGACTTGCAAGCTTGACAAAGGTGTCGTCGTTGATCCGAAGAAGAGTTCGATTGTTATCAACTTGGTAGCACCAGATGAGACGATTACATCGAAGCTCGCGGTTCCGCACGCTGTAATTAACCCTGCCTCAGCTCCAGTAAAAGATGCCGGAACAACCCCAATCCCGACCACTGGTCCATACATGTTTAAGTCTTATGATCCGAATAAATTACTCGTTATGGTGCGCAATCCATACTTCAAAGAGTGGTCCCATGATGCGCAGCCTCAGGGCTACCCAGCTGAGATTGATTATAAGTTTGGTGTCACCCCAACTGCTCAAGTTACGGCCGTTGAAAATAACCAAGCGAACTGGGTTTATGACCCAATTCCCGCTGATCGCTTAAATGAGATCGGCACCAAGTACGCATCACAAGTCCATGTTAATTCGTTAACGGCGATGTGGTACCTACCAATGAATACGAATCTTGCCCCCTTCAACAATGTAAAGGCGCGCCAGGCCGTCAACTACGCAATTGATCGTGCTGCGATGGTGAAAATCTTCGGAGGCTCACAACTTGCAGCGCCAGTCTGCTCCTTCCTCCCACCGAGCTTCCCTGGCCACGTTGATTACTGCGGTTATACCAAGGGAGCTACACCCGATAAGCCTGCCAAGGCTTGGGCTGCGCCAGATCTGGCTTTAGCCAAGAGTTTGGTAAAGCAATCTGGAACCGCTGGTCAAGCAGTGGGGATCGTTGTCTCAGATGACGATGTTAACAAGCAGATGGGTGTCTACCTACAGTCGGTATTGAACTCAATTGGCTATAAAGCAACGGTTAAGCCAATCTCAGGAAATATTCAATTCACCTATATTCAGAACACGAAGAATAAGGTGCAGATCTCTGTGTCACAGTGGTATCAAGATTACCCAGCTGCCTCAGATTTCTTGAATGTTCTCTTGGGATGTGCCTCATTCACTCCTAACTCTGACTCATCAATCAACATGGCGGGCTACTGCAATAAGCCTTTCGATGCGCAGATGCAGAAGGCGATGGGATTTGGAATCACAAATCCGGCTGCGGGCAACACCCTCTGGGGACAGTTAGACCAGCAGGTTATGAAAGATGCACCGGTCGCAGTTGCATTTACTCCTAAGCAACTCGACTTCGTCTCCTCTGGGACAAAGAATTATCACTTCTCACTCCAATACAAGATGTTCATCTCTCAATTGCAGACCAAGTAGGTAATAGCAAAACCAATTACCGTGGCTCTCAAAGAAAATAGCGAGGCGATCTTCTCCGAATCACCGGGGAAGATCGCCTTGCGCACGCTACGCAAGGATAAGAGAGCACTCTTTTCACTCGCAATTTTGGGGTTTATCGTTGCGATTTCGTTGCTCGCGCCGATTTACTCGCACTTCATTGCGCACACCGATCCCTTCAACTCCACCTTGGATGCAACCACCACTATCGGTGGCAAGGTTGTTCCCGTTCTGGAGCCATCAACGACTGGGTTAGGCCTTGGTGTTACTCCGATCGGGCCCACCTGGAATCTGCGCGGATACTTTCTAGGCGCGGATGGTCAGGGGCGCGATGTATTGGCTCGTTTGTTATACGGTGGTCGCAATACGCTCTTTATCGGCCTCTCCGCGGGGATTATCTGCATCGTGCTTGCTCTGCTCATCGGAGTTGTGGCGGGATATCGCAAAGGGTGGATAGATGCCGTTCTCTCGCGCTTACTTGATGTGATCTGGGCCTTTCCTGTCTACCTTCTCGCGATTAGCCTCTCAGTCGTCCTGCTTACCTCAGGGCTAACTATTGGTTTCATTCACATCGGCCCCGGCTCATTTGCCCTACCAATTTTTATTATCGGCATTGTCTACATCCCTTATGTCGCACGACCAATCCGAGCCCAAGTTCTCGCGCTACGTGAACGTGAATTTGTACGGGCCGCGGTTGGGATCGGAGCCAAAGACTCCACCATTATCTTTCGCGAGATTCTGCCTAATATCGTGCCTAGCATTTTGGTCTTTATACCCATCATTGTCGCGCTCTGCATGCTCACCGAATCCGCGCTCTCCTTTCTCTCCATTGGAGTTCAACCCCCACAGGCCTCTTGGGGCACGATCATCAATGATGGATTAGCTCTGCTTTACACCCGACCCTTGGTTGGAATCGCCCCGGGGTTGCTGATAGTGCTCACGGCAGCCTCACTCAATCTCTATGGAGATGCGGTTCGGGATGCGCTTGATCCTAAGACGCGCGCTAGGGGTGATGCGTGATTGCTTTTATCGGGCGCCGCTTTAGCGCCATGATCTTTGTACTCGTTTCAATTTCGATCTTAGTCTTCTTAATCTTCTTCGCAACGCCTGGTGTGGATCCTGCTGCACGTATTGCCGGTCGTAACGCCGATCAGCAAACCTTGATGCAAGTAAGACATTCATTTGAATTAGATAAGCCACTACCGGTGCGTTATCTCTCCATGATGCGCCACCTCTTTATCTCACGTGACTTAACCTCGTATGTAAATCGTGGTGCGAAGGTCATTCCGCAACTTTCACAGGCCATTCCGGCGACTCTGTCCTTGGTTATCGGGGCTGCCATAATTTGGCTCCTCTTTGGAATTACCTTTGGGGTTCTCGCGGCCAGCTCAAAGCGAAAATGGCTAGACCCGACAATTTCCTTCCTAGGAATCGTTGGAGTTTCCCTGCCAGTCTTTTGGCTGGGTGAAGTAGTTAATCTTGTGACCCAGTCAAAGTTGCATACCTCGGTTTTTAGGTGGGTTCCCCCTTTGGGTTACGTGGGCTTGAGCGTCAATCCTTGGCAATGGTTCTTGCACTTAATATTTCCTTGGTTAACTCTCGCCGTGCTTTATGCGGGGATTTATGTTCGTGTCCTGCGCAGTGAAATTCTTGTAGTGATGAGCGAGGACTATATAAAGACAGAGCGAGCCAAGGGAGCCAGCGAGAAACGCATCCTTTACAAACACGCGACTCGCATGTCTCTCATCACTATCGTCTCGCTCTTTGGACTCGATTTTGGAGCCTTAGTAGGTGGCTACGCCTTGCTGACCGAAGTGGTCTTTGGAATTCAGGGGGTTGGCAAACTCACCTTCGATTCGCTGCAGAACTTTGATCTTCCAGTCATCATGGCTACCGTCATGTATGCCTCATTCTTCGTCGTCTTTATGAATGCTGTTGTCGATGTTCTCTACGCAGTGTTGGATCCACGGGTGCGACGTGCCTAAAGAAAATATTCTTGAGGTGAGAGATTTGCACGTCTCCTTTGATACGCGCAGAGGTGAGGTGCGGGCTGTAAACGGTCTCTCCTTTGAACTGCGGGCAGGTGAGACGCTAGGCATCGTTGGCGAGTCGGGTTCTGGAAAATCCGTATCTATGAACGCCGTTATGGGGTTAGTTCGGGATGCCAATGTGCGAATTTCGGGTGAGGTGCTCTTTAAGGGGGAGAACCTCCTAGCACGCAGCGATGCCCAGATGCGGGCAATCAGAGGTAATGAGATCGCGATGGTCTTTCAAGATCCAATGACCGCATTGACCCCGGTATATACCGTGGGTTGGCATATCGTGGAGCAGATTCGATTGCACACAACCATGAGCAAGAGTGAAGCGCGCGATCTGGCTATTCAGATTCTTGATGATGTGGGAATTCCAGATGCAAAGCGCCGGGTTGATCAATACCCACACGAATTTTCGGGCGGCATGCGTCAGCGTGCGATTATCGCCATGGCCTTAGCACTGAATCCTGCACTCTTGATCGCCGATGAACCAACCACCGCACTCGATGTCACTATTCAGGCACAGATCCTTGACCTTCTGATGAAGCTACAAGCTCAACACAATTCTTCGATCATCATTATCACTCACGATATGGGTGTCGTCTCCGAAATCGCCGATGAGGTGCTTGTGATGTATGCGGGTCGCCCGGTAGAACGGGCCAGCAAGAAAGTTCTCTTTGCCGACCCCCAACACCCTTACACTCGAGGATTAATGAACTCAGTCCCACGATTGGACCGAGTACGTAACGAGCGCCTGGAAGCGATTCCTGGACAACCCGCCTCACTCCTCCATCTCCCCGAGGGCTGCTCCTTCTCAGATCGTTGCCCGCTAGTTTCCGCCGCCTGCAAAGTGGTCCCCGAATTCAAGATTGATGCGGCCGGTCACGGAGCCGCTTGTGTGCTCGCGGAGGTGGGGCGATGAGCGAGACAATTCTCTCCATCCGAGGTTTGACTAAGAACTATGAACTTTCCAGAGCACTCTTTCAGAGCAAAGATGTGGTGCATGCGGTGGAGGATGTAAATCTCGAGATTCGCGAGGGCGAGACCTTGGGAATAGTCGGCGAATCTGGCTGCGGTAAATCAACTCTTGGTCGAATGATCGTCCGCCTGGAGCAGCCAACCGATGGGGTAATCCTCTTTGAAGGGGAAGATCTTGCCAGCGTCTCAAAGAAGAAGCTGCGCGGATTGCGAAAGAGATTCCAGATGATTTTTCAAGACCCCTACGCCTCCCTAAATCCTCGGCGACAGATTGGACAGATCGTTGAAGAGCCGTTGCGCGTGCATGGCGTGGGTAGAGAGGAGCGACAAGTGATTGCCAAAGATCTACTCCGTCGCGTTGGCCTCGACGAAAATGCTTATGAGAAATACCCTCACGAGTTCTCGGGTGGACAACGCCAGCGCGTAGTTATTGCACGTGCCCTCGCTCTAAACCCTCGTCTAGTGGTTGCCGATGAGCCGGTCTCAGCTCTCGATGTCTCAATTCAAGCGCAGGTGCTCAACATTTTTAAAGATCTACAGAAAGATTTGAACCTGACATATATCTTCATCGCGCATGATCTCGGCGTCGTTCGATATGTATCCGATCGCATCGCAGTTATGTATCTTGGGAAGATTGTTGAACTTGCGGATGCAGATGATCTCTATGAAAGCCCATCACATCCCTACTCGAAGGCGCTTCTCTCTGCCAACCCGCGGATGGGCGCCGATGATAAAAGGGAGAGAATTATTCTCAAGGGGGATATTCCTAACCCTATAAACCGACCTGCGGGCTGTGCCTTCAATCCGCGCTGTCCAAAGGTGCAGGAGATTTGCCGCACGGATTCACCAAAACTCACGACGATTGGCACCCGATTGGTGGCCTGTCATTTTCCAGAACTGATTTCTGAATAAGAGCCACTAGATAAAGGGAGAGATAGATGACCATTAGTATCACGCGAGATCAACATATCTGGGAATTTAGCGCTGATATGAAGCCAGTAGTTTCAGTCCTTCCTGGAACGACTCTGGAGATAGAGACGTGGGATTGTTTTACCGGTCAGGTGCAGAGCGAAGCAGATACCTTGGAGAAACTCGATATCCATCGTGTTAATAGCGCCACTGGTCCCATTGAAGTTTTAGGTGCCGAACCCGGTGATTCGCTCTCCGTCACTTTGGTGGATATCAGACCTGGCAAGCAGGGTGCCGCTATGTGCATCCCAGAATGGGGGCAATTGATCCACAAAGCGAAATCTCCTTATACAAAGATTTTTCGCGTTGAGGATGGAACGGTTCACATGAACGAGAAGGTTTCATGGCCGCAGCGCCCGATGTTTGGTGTAATCGGTGTAGCACCAGAGAGTGGTTCAATCGGGACCTTTGCGGCGGCTAGGCACGGTGGAAATCTTGACGACAATGAGAATCGAATCGGAGCCAGCGTCCACCTCCCAGTCTTTCAACCCGGCGGAATGCTTGCGATAGGAGATATGCACGCCTCCATGGGAGATGGGGAAATCTCTGGAACCGGAGTAGAAATTGGCGGCACCGCCACGATTAAGGTTGATTTGATCAAAGGTAAATCAGGGGGATGGCCGATTACTGAGTCGCAAGATTATTGGATTACTCATGGAACGAGCATCGATAGCATTGATGAGGCGCTACAAAACGCCTGTGAAGAGGCGGCACGGTTACTGGTCGATGAGTGGGGATTTACTATTGAAGATGCCTTTGTTTTTCTCTCCGTGACCAGCGATCTAGGAGTGGCCCAGTACTGTCACCCCTCTCCGGGGAGTGTGATCGCTAAGATGAAGGTTCCGAAGCTAAAGGCAACGCCGCGGCCATTTCGAATCTAAACTCTTCGGTAAAATTCCGCCCTCTCAATTGGGCTGGCTTTGAGCGGGGTCTAACCTAGGGCTTGTGAATCTCCAACTCCTCGCTTGGTTAATTGTGGCGGGACTGGCTGGGCCACTACTACGCATCCCTAAGCGCTGGGGCATTCCGGTAGCGGTCGGTGAACTTTTGATTGGAACTCTCTTTGGGTCTAGCGG
>JANXZW010000019.1 GCA_025355305.1 Actinomycetes bacterium
TCAAACCAAGTTTCGCCCGGGTGTCTTCGTCCTTGCTCCCACCGACCATCGCTTCGTCCAGCACTTTGAACAAGCGAAACGGCATCTGCTAGCCGTGGATCTGGGGCTTCATTATCTAAGAGAGAAGCGCACCTAAAATAATCTAAGGCTCGAAGGACGTTGTAGGACCAACGAAATGGATAGGCAAAATCAGCCACCCAAGGTCCGACTCTCTCTCCCGTCGAGGCAGAGTAAAGCAACTTTCTCTCCAACAAATACTCTTGCGCCTTGTGACGAGCTTGCTTCATTTCCGAATTTCCACCCACAGAGGTTTCGTACCAAAGAAGTCCGATTAACGAGTTCAGGGTTGAATGAAATGAGGAGCGAGTAGAACCTTCGATCCATTGGCAGTTCCAGCCTCCATCTGCTAACTGATGTTCAAGAAACCACTCCTTTAGATGATGGATATTCGCTCCGAGCCAAACGCCATTGGCGAGAGTGTAAGCATTGATGCAGCAATCCACCTCGCCTTTCCAATAAGGCGAATCGTCGTACTCCCACTTACTATTTGCTGAGAGTTTTTCTGCAGTGCCGACCAAAGATGAGCTCGCCACCCCCCATTCACGCAAGGTGTTAAGCGCCCACGTTGTTGCCGTGTAGGGCTGCCCCTGTTGGTCATCGCCGTGGGTAAGCACGCGAGGATCTTTCCGACCAGGAAAGTACGCACCGCCAGCCCATTGTCCATCTTCATCCTGCAGCGCAAGAAGGCGGGCCCCAAATCCTTCGGTGGCAACGCGTGAACGAGTGTCCATCCAAATCTCTCCGCTCGCTGCCAGCAGATCGCGTTCAACCTGCCACCGTAACGTGGGGTCGGAATCCAAGAGCCACTCTAAATTGGCATCAAGGAGAGTCACAGAAAGATTTTATTGTACCGAAAGGGCAAAGGTCAACGAAGTCAATACTTTCTGTTGCGCCTAAATCAGTCCTTTGAGTTGTTCGATGTGACCCACGCGATGATCGGTCGTGAATTGCAGCAAGGTAGATAGCGAGAGTTCTCCGCGCTCTGAATGAATGCCCGCCCGATTCCACGCTTCATCATCTAGTTGACTTAATATGTCTACCAATTGTGCGCGCGAAGCTTCGATAGCATTAAGCGAAATCGCGATGCTACGGTCTTTGTATCTCAATCCTTCTGGGAAACTTTCCTCATCAAACGGAACGATCGCCGGGCGATCGATTGTCAGCACGTTGATGAAGCGCACTAGGAACTGGGCATCTGAGTCCGCAAGATGATGAATCACATAGGCCGCCGACCACTCCCCTGGCGCTGGAACGGCGTGCAGTTTAAAAATATTTACCGATTTTGCTAAAGCACAAAATTCTTGGGTCGAGGAATCAAATGTCGTAAGGAGCTCTTTGGTCATGGCTTATTTAAGCAGACCGATTGGCTTAAATGTGGTCATTTTTTTCGGATCCCCGACAAGTTGTCCGTTGATATTTGCGGAGCGAATCCCGGTGATCTGTGCCAGGTTGCTCTTAACATTGGATTTATAACCTGTGATGTTCTTCGCTGGGTAGCACTGCGGGTTGCTGATGGCGAAGCCCAACTCTCGATTCGCTGCCTGAATCGCGGTGATGAAACTGTCGTTATAGACCAATTTGTTGGAGAAGGATTGGTTCGCCTCGTAATCCGTGGCCGCCTTCACCACCCCATACTGGAGTGCGATGTAGACCTTGTCTGCATTAACGACCTCAACGTAGACCTTCTTGCATGCGGTGGGAATAGAGGTAGTAACTGGAGTTGGAGTTGCGGTTGGGGTCGCACTTGCAGCTTGTGAAGGGAGCGGGGCGTTCTGCAGCAAAAAGCAGGCCAGAGAAAGAACAACTACGGCTTTGCCCCATGAGCCTGCGCCTTTTATGAAAGTCATGAGAGGAATTTACCCGATCGAGCCTGCCGGCGGACTGTGGAACGCATGAGAAGATTCATACATGAACAGCCTTGAATCCGTATCAGCGCTGACCTTCGGAATCCAAGCTTTTGTGACCTTGTTTGTGATTCTCGATCCTCTGGCCGCGCTCCCCATCTTCTTATCTCTCGTCTCTGGGCGCAAGAAGAGGGAACAGGTGAGTTTGGCCTGGCAAGGTGCTACATCTTCGCTCATCATTATCGTGGTCTTCGCGCTCTTTGGTCAGGTGATCCTCAATTACCTGCACATCTCGCTGAACGCCCTGCAAGGCGCAGGTGGATTCTTGCTATTCCTGATTTCAATGGAGTTGCTCACTGGCAAGGTGGGTGGAGAATCTGGGCAGAACGAAAAGGTTAATATCGCGATGGTTCCAATTGGGACCCCAGTCTTGGCAGGCCCTGGTGGAATCGTCACGACCATGCTCTACGTTCGCTACGCTCACAGCACTGGCGACAAATTCAGTCTCGCTGCTGCAATCATCATGGTCCACGTAGTCATCGGTTTAATTTTGATGTTCTCGACCGGTATCTTGAGTTTGATTAAGGAATCGGGCGTCACCCTGATCACTCGGGTTGCCGGTCTTTTAGTGGCCGCCATCGCCGTCGATATGATCGTGCAATCGATTAAAGGCTTTTTCAACCTGGCATAACTGACATAATCACCACATGCATGAGTTCAACAAAGAGGTCGAAGCCCTAGCGCAAGAGATTCTCGCTTATAGCCTCGAAAGACTAAGAGATAACCCTCCTCTCGATGGACCTCAAACTCCCCAAGAGCTCTTTGCCAAGGTTGGAAACACAATCACCGAAGATGGACTCGGCGGGCACCAAGCCCTGAAGGTATTCACCGATACCCTCGCGCTGGCATGTATCTCAACAGATCATCCGCGATATCTATCTTTCATTCCCTCTGCTCCTTCGGAACACTCCAACTTATTCGACCTTGTCGTTGGTTCAAGCGCTGTCTATGGCGGTTCGTGGCTGGAAGGTGCTGGCGCAGTCTTTGCCGAGAACCAAGCGCTGCGTTGGATCAGTGATCTGGCAGGGTTCCCCCAGAGTTCGGGCGGGGTATTTGTGCAGGGGGGAACTATTGGTAACCTCTCCGCCCTCGTTGCTGCTCGGATGCGTGCACGCGAAAAGTATCCCGATGTTGTTCGCTGGGTAATCGCCTCCTCGTCCGAAGCCCACTCCTCCATCAAATCTGCCGCGGAGATCATGGATGTGTTGGTTCTCGATGTGCCAGCAACCGACGCCGGGGTCATGACCGGTGCGAACTTTGAAGTATGCGCCGATGCTTATCTCGCGGAAAATCCCACTCATCGTATTTTTGCGGTTGTTGCTACCGCCGGTACTACCAATCTTGGAATCATCGATGACCTAGATGGCGTCGGTCTTGCCGCACAGCAGCGCGACATCTGGTTCCACGTCGATGGCGCTTATGGTCTGGCCGCCCTCTGTGCACCGTCCGTACGTGCTTTGTTCAATGGAGTCGAACGTGCCGACTCGTTTATCGTCGACCCTCATAAATGGCTCTTCGCTCCATTTGATGCTTGCGCGCTGATATATCGTGATCCAACGATTGCTAAGCGCGCCCACACCCAACACGCTTCGTATCTAGACACGCTGGAAGATCCCGATGAGTGGAATCCATCTGACTACGCGATCCACCTGACCCGCCGCGCCCGAGGTTTGCCCTTTTGGTTCTCACTCGCTGCCAATGGAACACGCGAATATTCCAATTCGATGCAACAAACTTTAGATATCGCACAACATAGCGCGGCGCTCATTCGGCAGCATCCAAACCTAGAACTTATTCACGAACCGAAATTATCGATCGTGGCCTTCAAACGTCTGGGATGGAATGCGGCCGAGTACGAGGCCTGGAGCGATAAGTTGCTCGCTGATCAGATCGGTTTTGTTGTTCCATCTTCGCACCACGGTGAGCCAATTTTGCGTTTCGCGATAGTCAATCCGTGGACTACCGAGAGTGATATCTCCGAAATTCTGGCCACTCTCTAGTCTTTATGGTTTGGCGTCGAGCGTTTATCGGTCGAGCACATTCTTATTGCGGTCATAAACATTTCCGGTGCGCTTGAACGCGATTGCGCTCAGCGCTTCTAAGACAACACGATTTGCGAGAATCGCAGTAATATCTGCGGTATCAAAGGGCGGAGCTACTTCTACGACATCCATTCCGACCACTGGAAGTTCTAAGCAGATACGGCGAACCGCTTCAAGAAGTTCGCGACTCGTCAGTCCACCTGGTTCAGGCGTACCTGTTCCGGGAGCCATGCCGGGATCAACGACATCTATGTCAACCGATAAGAAAACTCCTTCGCACTCATCAGTCAAAATCTCAAATGACTCATCAAGAACAGCCTCCATCCCGCGGCTCTGTATTTCGGTCATCTCATAGGAGCGCATTCCCTGATCACTCATCCACTTGAAAGTGATGTCATCGGGCCAATACCCGCGCAGACCAATCTGCAAGAAACGATCCCCGCGGACAGAACCGCTGTTGATCAACTGGCGCATCGGCGTGCCATGCCCGATGAGTGATCCAAACTGTGATTCCGC
>JANXZW010000023.1 GCA_025355305.1 Actinomycetes bacterium
CGATTTTATCGTTGGTGATGATTGGCGTATCGCCGCAGGAATTGTGATCGCATTTATCCTGACCGCGGTAATTAAAGTTTCTTTCTTTACTTGGGGCACGGTGCCATTCTTTGTGGCGCTCTTCTTGTCCTATAGCCTCTCGCGCGCTGTACGCAGTGCGCAGTAAGCGCTAATACCTCTCGCCTCCCTTTTGCTCTTGAGTTTTGGTGGGGGAGCACGCCCGCATTAAATTTGCTGCGATCTTTGGTCGCTACAACGGAGTTGCTGCAACATTTGGTTCACTGGGAGCGTTAACGCAAGGCTGGCTCAGCCATATCCATCGCTTCAGCACCAGCTATATCGGCTTTTACATCTTGGCTCCGCTAGGCATAATCAGTGGGCAACTAGCTAACTCTCTCGATCTTCCTGTTACGAGCGCAAAGAGCGATTCTTATTTGGGCTAGAAAAGGCACATAACTCACACGCACCATTGCGTATCGCGCATGAGGTATTTGCTGTGCAGGGTTGAGATCGTTCATTCGGATTTGACCTTCTTTGTCCAGAGCGGCAAAGGCGGTGTTACCAACTACCCAGAGAACGCCGAACTGTAGGTTGCTCTTCTCTGCAGCAACTAGGTCATAACCTTCAGCTGCATAAATAATGAGGGGAGTACCTGATGTTGCTGCCTCTGCTGGGGTGAGAATCGAACTGCCGATCAACTTGCCTTCAACTGCCAGGCCAACGACAACTACCGCTGACTTTATGGCGCTAACGTCAGTTAAATATGGGGTGAACAGAAGGAACAGAATGAACGGGAGGAACGGGAGGAACGGGAGGAACGGGAGTTGGAACGGGCGATGAACTCTGCGAGTTGCTCGGCAGTGGTGAGGGCGAACTAGCTGGAGGAGATACGACTCCCCACTTAAGCCATTTGAGAACTCTAGGAATTTCGTTGGCGACGAAGAGGTAGCTGTGCCCACCTGGCACAAAACTGGTTGCGTAGGTAGCTTTTACAGACTTTAGCTTTAGCGCCCAGGCGAGCGCCTGTCCGCGAATGAGTTGGGTGAAGTCCTGCGTAGATTCACCCAAGAACCACTTTTCTTTGTTGGCAACTTTTAGATAGGTAATTGGATTTTGATATTTATGTTTTGCATCTGTCTGTGGTCCGGAGTCGAAGGCATTGGTGAGGTCATCGATAACAAAGTATCCGGCCAATGTAACGACTTGACCAAAGAGATCTGGGTGATGCAGGCCGATAATCGCTGCTCCATAGCCACCCATTGAAAAACCTAGAATGGCGCGATCATCGCGCGAGCGGATATTTCCCGCTTCCACCGTTTGAATGACATTGGTAGTCAGCCAAGTTTCGATCTTGGCGCGACCATCGTAGGAGTCAGCCCACTCCGAGTCGGAGTGCGTCAGCGCATTTCCATCTGGGAAGACAGAAATAAATGGTGCCGCTCCCTTCGCAAAGGCGGCTGTCAGTGGCGCTTGCACACCGGCTATCAATCCATTTGGACTTCCGGGCCAACCGTGCAGCATGTAGACAATAGGAAGTAGCGGCACCTTATTCGCAGGTACGGCCGGGGTTAGGACAAATACACCACGGATTGGAAAGTCCTTCTCAGGACTCTTGACCTTAAGTTCAACGATGGTGGCTTTGAGAGGAGATGCATCGGCGATCGGAAACTGAGAAATCACAGTGAGCGAGCACGCTAACGCCAGGATGAGAGAGGCGCGCCCGAATTTCACACCGCGATAGTAGTAGTGCTACTTGTCAAAATTAGGTGGATAATGGGGGACATGAAACGTTCCTTGGTCGTCCTCGCAATCGCGTTATCTCTCTCCGCGATTCCCGTGAGCGCTCAAGCGAGCTCTGCAGCACCAACACCTTCTCCCTCCGCCGCATCCCTTTCCCCCACGCCCTCCAATTCCGCAAGCGCCCCACAACCCTCTGGCTCTCCAACGGTCCGTGGCCGTACAAGATCTCCTCACCCACAATCTTCGGCTGCTGCAGCACGTCAAGCGGCGCGCGATGTCGCGAAGGCTGCCCTGCAAGCCGCGATGATGCAGGCTCAAAATGGCCGCGACTTAGCTTTCGCCGATGCTAACGCGAATCTACAACAGGCCCTCCAAACAGCTGGTAAAGATAAGGTCGCGAAAAAAGCGGCGCGTGATGCGTATAAGGCAGCTGCGCAGGGCATCATAAGCGCGTTCAAACAGGGCATTGCAATTGCACGACAGAATTATCAAGCAGCGCTAGCTGCAATTAAGTAAGGCTTACTTAGCCAACCATCTCGGAGTTTGCTGGGCTGTACTCGTGTGTGCACGCCTTATTGGCGCCGTCGGCTGCACAGTCGATACATAAGAGAATTAATGAATGGCAGGAAATAACGCTGCAGTTATAGAACTGCTTGGTCGCGCCGCCACATTTTTCGCACTCGCCGATAATTGGAGTGTGATCAGAGAAATCCAAGGTCATCCGTCCGTCAAAGGTGTAAAGCGAACCCTGCCAAAGCGCGTCATCGCCATATCTCTGTGCATAGCGCATAATGCCACCCTCAATTTGATAGACCTCTTTAAAGCCACGATTGATCATCACCGTCGATAAGATCTCGCAACGAATTCCACCCGTGCAATAAGTGACAATCGGACTATCTTTTAGGTGGTCGTACTTGCCCGATTCAATCTCAGCAACGAAGTCACGGGTATGTGAAACATCGGGAACGATCGCATTTTTAAACTTACCGATCTTCGCCTCAAAGCCATTGCGGCCATCGAAGAAGAGGACATCCTCACCCCGCTCCTCCACTAATTTATTTACTTCATAGGGTTTAAGGTGCTTGCCGCCATTTACGACACCATTCCCATTGACCTCCAGGTCAACGGGCAGCGCGAAGTCGACGAGTTCAGATTTAACCTTTACCTTCAGGCGCGGAAAGTCGCTACCGGTGCCATTAGACCACTTAAAATCGATCTTCCGGAAGCCCGGATACTTCTTTGTCGCACTTACATACCTCTTCAGGTCGGACATATTGCCGCCCAGCGTTCCGTTAATGCCGTGCCTAGAGATCAGCACTCGACCTTTGAGGTTTAGTTCTTCGGCAAGTTTCTGTTGCCAGAGTCGGATAGCTTCGGGATCTTGTAAGGGCGCAAAGCCGTAGTACAAGATCACCTTGTTCAGTTCTCCGCGCGCTGCCACAGCACAATGCTACGGAATTATTTACCCCTTTTAATGTCAGGAGTGCCACTAATTCCATTAGGTCGACCGATCCCTCGCCGCCCCCAGAAAACCCAGAGCGCCAAGACTCCCAATATGAGCGCGAATCCGAAGGCGAGATCTTCCAACGGGGCACTAGCCAAGCGCGGCCCCAGGATCTGGTGGCGGTCATACATCACGATATTGCGCGAGGTGAGCCACCAATTGGTCAGCAGTTGGAAGGGCAGGATGATCGAGTAGGAAGTCCAGAAGGCTTTACGAAGCAACAATCGTGTACGCAGCAGGTAGAGGTCCAGGGCGGTGGCGCAGGCCAGCGCAAAGAAGGCGATCTGGGTGTAGCTCATGTTTCATCCCCGATGCTCCACTGTGGGCGACGCTTTCGAACCGCTTCTAGCGTCATGATCGCCGCGATTGGTACCACGATGAAGAAGAGGTACTCCTCGAGTGGAATATTGAAAGGGCCGTAGATCCGCAAAATTTGAGTGAGATCAAAGTGCCAGTGGTGGCGCGAGATTGCATAGGCATCCCAGCCCACAAAGAGTGCGGCAACGGGGAGGATGCAGAGCGCCATTCGCCGCACGCGCCGTAGCACCCCAACTTTGAGGAAGATTTCCAGCCAGAAAGAGCCGAAGACGGTGAAGATCAGCATCGCCATATAACCCCAGCTGCGCATAGGTAATTGTCGCACGGCTGCTGCGCCTCAGCTCTACCGGGAGAGTAACTCCCGCGCTCGCCAAGGCGTCAAGAATGCGTGCGCAGATGGTTAAAATCTCACCATGACGCCGCTACACCTAGTTTTACTCACCTTTGCAGTGGTCTGCCCCGCATGATCCTCCCCATCGCCCGCAACGCCTTCTTGCAAAGCGCCGATTGCGCAAGCAAATAGCGTGAGAACAAAGCGCCAGACCTTCTGGGAGCGGCTCTGGGCATCAACAATAATTCTCTATACCTTTGCAGCCACCTTCGTGGTGTGGAAGGCGCTGCACAAGTATGGAGTTAATCCCTACATCTTCTTTCTCGTTGATCTTGTTACATCCTGGTTCTATGGAGTGGCCTCCGCTCGCTTTGTTGTTGCCATCATTCATAAGAAAATCTCTGAATCCCAGAAATGGGGTTGGTTATCTGCGATAAACTTTATGCTTCCCCAGATATATATTCTGGTATCGGCTCACCGCGTTCCGCGCGAGGTTTACATTATTATCTTTAGCGCGATCAGCGTTATGGTGGCCTTTGCTGTTGTTGGAGTTGTTAGCCAGATTAAGACCGGACGCAAAGAAAAGAGTGCAGAGTGAAAAATTGGAGTGGTAACGTCACCTTTGCGGCCAATCGGCTGGTGGAGCCAAGAACTGTTGCAGATATTAAGGCTGCGGTGATCGCTGGAAAATCTGTGCGAGCGCTAGGAAGTGCGCACTCCTTCAATCAAATTGCGGCGAGTGATGATGTGATGATCTCCTTTGAACACTTTCCGAGAGATATTGCGATTGATCAAGTTAGTAAGCAGGTTCGAACCGCCGCGGGAGTGCGTTACGGCGAGCTTGCAATCGCACTCCACGCCGCTGGATTGGCACTTCCCAATATGGGGTCGCTTCCACACATTACGGTAGTCGGAGCTACCAGCACAGGTACTCATGGCTCTGGCATTACCAATCAGAATTTATCTGCCGCCATCCTCTCCATTGAATTGATCACGGCGAACGGTGATGAACTGACGATCACAGGTGATGAGCTTGATAAAGCCCGAGTTGCGCTAGGAGCGCTTGGGATTATTCATCACGTGACTCTGCAAGCGGTCGATACATTTGATGTTTCGCAAACGATCTATCTCGATCTCCCATTTGAGTCGTTGCTCCTGGATTTCGATGCGGTAATGGGATCGGGTTATAGCGTTTCGGCCTTTCTGGTCTGGGATGAGAAGGTGGTCGATCAGATCTGGGTGAAATCCCGCGTCGATCGGGATACCCTTCCGGGCAGTGATCTCTTTGGCGCGCAGCGGGCATCGGTAAAATTCCACCCGCTAGAGGTGGGCTCCACCGACAGTGCAACGGAGCAACTTGGGAGCATTGGTCCTTGGCACGAGCGTCTGCCGCATTTTAAATTGGATTTCACGCCAAGCTTTGGTGATGAACTCCAGAGCGAGTACTTCGTTGCCCGCAAAGATGCTGCCGCTGCCCTGCGAGCGGTGTACGCGCTGCGCGCCCAGATTCAGCCCCTGCTCTTGGTGACAGAGTTGCGCACGATTGCCGCCGACGAGAATTGGCTCAGTGAGGCATATCGGCGTGAGAGTTTGGCAATTCACTTCACCTGGAAGCCCGATCTGGATGGAGTAACTACCTTTCTCCCAACCCTAGAGGCAGCGCTAGCGCGCTTCAGCGCGCGTCCGCATTGGGGCAAACTCTTCACGGCCTCCAGCTTCAACTTCGCCGCCTTGTACCCCCGCTTTCAAGAGTGGCTTGATTTCCGCGCTGGTATCGATCCCGATCGCAAATTCATCAATGAGCAGTTGGCCTCATGGGGAATCTAGCCCCGACTAGAATTCCCGCATGAAAGCACTCGCATGAAGATAGAACGCGTTCCACTCGAGAAGCTGCGCACTCGCACCAGTGAAAAGTGGACTGGCTTCGCAGCAGATGTTCTACCTATGCCAGTTGCCGAGATGGACTTTGAATTAGCTCCACCTATTAGTGAGCTACTGATTGCGATGATCACAAACTCTGATACCGGCTACTTGGGTGATACCCAAAACCTCAACCGAATTTTTGCAGAGTATGCGGCTACCCAGTGGGGTTGGGATATCGATCAAGAGCAACTCTTCATCTGCACAGATGTTGGAGTAGGCATGGTCGAAATGGCGCGCACCATTGTGCAGCCCGGTGACACCATCATGATCAACTCACCCGTTTATCTCAATATGTTTAGTTGGATCAAAGAACTTAAGTGCAAAGAGCTAGATGCACCGATGCGCAAGGATGGTCTGAACTACACCTTAGATTTAGCGGCTATCGAAGCGGGATATAAGAGCGGAGTGAAGATTCATTTCATCTGCAATCCGCAAAATCCCACCGGTAGCGTCCACTCGCAGAGCGACCTGGCAGCGCTTGCCGATTTAGCAAAGCAGTACGGCGTCTTTGTATTTAGCGATGAGATTCATGGGCCGGTGGTCTTTGATGAGTCCAAGTTTGTACCCTTTCTCCGTGTCAGCGATAACGCGCGAGAAGTAGGAATCTGCGTTACCGCTGCAAGCAAGGCGTGGAATTTAGCGGGACTCAAGTGCGCCTTTATTCTGACTCAGTCAGAGCGCACTGCCGCGCTAGCGAAATCGATGCCACAATCTGTTCGTTTTCGCGCCTCGCTCTTGGGAGCTCGTGCCACCGCTAAGGCATTTGAGTGCACCGAGTGGTTAGAGGGAGTGATAGAAACTCTCGATGAAAATCGCCATTTCTTAGCGCAACAGTTGGCCGAAAAACTACCGCGCGCGAAGTATCGAGTTCCGAACTGTTCATACCTTGCGTGGATAGATATGTCAGCGTACGAGTTGGGGGAGAATCCTGCAGCACTCCTGCTAGAGCGCGGAAGAATCGCTCTCACGCCCGGTTACCTCTTTGGAGCTAACTGTGGCCACTTTGTGCGCCTAAACTTCGCAACCAGCCAAGAGATTATTACTGAAGGCATCGATCGCATGGTCGCTGCTATCCAGAACGCAAAGTAAACCTTACTTAAAGGCCTCTTCAAGATCGCGAATCAAATCTCCGGCGTGCTCGAGCCCTACAGATAGCCGAGCGAGCGCTGGAGTAATACCCATCGCTGCCTTTGTGGCTTCATCCAAGCGACGGTGCGTTGAAGAGTAAGGGTGAGTAATCAGCGACTTACTATCGCCGAGGTTGTTGCTGATATCGATCACGCGCAGGTTGTTCATGACCTCGTAAAGAGCCTCCTGGCCCCCGGCAACCTCAAAGGAGAGGGTGGTGCCGCCACCTGACATCTGCTTCAGGGCAAGTTGGTGCTCTTTGTGTGATGCAAGTCCTGGATAGTTAACGGAAGAGACTTGTGGCAATCCTTCGAGGTATTGCGCAATCACTTGGGCGTTGTCGTTCATACGATGTACGCGCAATGACATTGTTTCAAGAGATTTTAAGAGCACCCAGGCATTGAATGGGCTAAGTGAGGGACCAGTGTGGCGCACAAAGGGATTGAGTGTGTTCTTGATGTAATCCTCGGAGCCCAGTATTGCGCCCCCAAGGACACGACCCTGTCCATCGATATGTTTGGTCGCGGAGTACATAACGACATCTGCGCCGAGCGCGAGCGGCTTCTGCAAAATAGGCGATGCCATTACATTATCGACGATTACTAGCGCGCCGACCTTATGCGCGAGATCTGCAATCATCGCAATATCAACGAGTTCAAGCATGGGGTTGGAAGGAGTTTCAAGGAAGACCGCCTTAGTCTCCTCTTGCAACGCGGCGGCCCAGACCTCAGGATCGTTGCCAGTAACAAATTCGACTTGCACACCCCACCGTGGCAAGAACTCGGCGAGCACCACCCAGCAAGAACTAAACATCGATGCTGCTGCCACAACACGATCGCCGGCAGCGACCATGCAGGCCAAGGATGAGAACATCGCGGACATGCCGCTACCTGTTGCCACGCAGAGTGGTGCACCTTCGATAGCCGCGAGGCGATTTTCGAACATCGAAATTGTGGGGTTCGCAAAGCGACCGTAGACGTAGTGGTCGATCTCTTCGGCAAAGGCGTGGTTGGCTTGTTCGACGCTGTCGTAAGTAAAGCCACTCGTTAGATAGAGCGCCTCACTGGTCTCCCCAAATCCCGACCGCGCCAACCCTGCGCGCACCGCCAAGGTATCTTCATGTAAGGCCCAACTTGGTTTTAAGTCATCGCTGGAATTGGAATATCCCCAGGGGCGGTGTTGGTGGGTCACCCCCATAGTTTAACTCCCCGATCAGCCGCCTTCGGCTCCGCTGAGTGCTGCGGCTGCGCCTGCTACCCCGCCGCTCTTTAGATGATTAGATTGCACTTATGAGAGAGCCAATTGCAGATCCAGCCCGCGGTAAAGAGGTCTTTGACCTCGATCGCGCCCATGTATTTCATTCTTGGTCAGCCCAAGGGCTGATTAGCCCCATGCCGGTGGCAGGTGGCGAGGGAAGTTACTTCTGGGACTACGACGGCAACAAGTACCTAGATTTCTCTTGCCAATTGGTCTTCACCAATATCGGCTTCCAGCACCCCAAGGTGGTTGCAGCAATTCAGGAGCAGGCCGCAAAGTTGACCACGATCGCCCCGCAGCACGCCAATGATGCCCGCGCTACCGCGGCTAAGTTGATCACTGAGCGCGCGGGCGCACATCACAACAAGGTCTTCTTCACCAATGGTGGCGCCGACGGAGTTGAAAATGCTATCCGGCTAGCCCGCGTTCACACCGGCAAGCACAAGGTTCTCTCCTTCTATCGCAGCTATCACGGCAACACCACCTCGGCAGTGACTGCTACTGGCGACCCTCGCCGTTGGCCCAACGAGTATGCCTACGGCCATGTGCACTTCTTTGGTCCTTATCTTTATCGCACACCATTCTGGTCAACGAGTGAATCCGAAGAGTCCGAGCGCGCCCTGGAACACCTAGAGCAGGTCATCATCTTTGAGGGCCCCGCAACTATCGCTGCGATCTTGCTGGAATCCGTTGTTGGTACCGCAGGTGTCTTGATTCCACCAGCGGGTTACCTAGAAGGAGTACGCGCGCTCTGCGACAAGTACGGCATCAAGTGGATCGCCGATGAGGTCATGTCGGGCTTTGGTCGCACGGGCAAGTGGTTTGCATATCAACACTCTGGCGTTGAGCCAGACTTGATCGTCTTTGCCAAGGGCGTTAACAGCGGTTACGTCCCACTCGGTGGAGTGGTGATCAGCGATGAGATCGCTGCAACCTTCAACGAGCGCGTCTTTCCTGGAGGACTTACCTATAGTGGCCACCCGCTTGCGACCGCTGCCGCCGTTGCAACAATCAACGCGATGACCGAGGAGAAGATGGTCGAACACGCGGCGCAGATCGGTGAAGAGGTAATTGGCCCACTGCTTGCCGAGCTAGCAGCCAAGCACATGGTTATCGGTGAAGTCCGCGGGATCGGTGCATTCTGGGCAATCGAACTCGTTAAGGATCGCCAGTCCCGCGAGCCGCTTGCTCCTTATGGAGGTTCAAGTCCTGCGATGGGTGAAGTGATGGCTGCCTGCAAGAAGGCGGGCATGATTCCATTTATGAACTTCAATCGGATTCATATCTGCCCACCGCTCAATGTGAGCGAGGCAGATCTTCGTGCGGGAATCGCAATTTTAGATGAGGCGCTTAGCGGTATTGCAGGGCATTACACCGGCAAATAACGCCACGTAGAATGGGCTTATGAGCACAGTCGACTCGATGACGCTGTCGGTCGATTGTGGGGGCCTGAGCGTCAAGGCCTCGGTTCTGGACAGCAAGGGAACGCTACACGCCCAGCCGATTGCAACACCTACGCCCTATCCCTTAAGCCCCACCAAGTTGATCGCTACCTTCCAAGAGCTTGCCGATAAGTTGCCGCCCTTTGATCGCCTCACCATCGGAATGCCTGGGATGATTCGCCACGGAGTTGTTGTGCATACTCCGCACTACATCAATACCAAGGGCCCACTCACCAAGGTTGATCCCGAACTACTGGCGCAATGGCGCGGCTTTGATATGCAGAGCGCAGTTTCTAAGCACTTTGGAGCGCCCGCCTTGGTGATGAACGACGCCGAAGTCCATGCCGCCGGGTTGATTACCGGCTCCGGTCTGGAAGTGGTTTTTACTCTAGGCACTGGACTTGGATTTTGTATGTTTGACGGCGGCAAATTAGCTCCGCACTTCGAACTTTCCCATGCACCCGTGCGTCGTGGCACCAGTTATGACACTTGGATCGGGGAACATGAGCGACGTCGCTTAGGGGATATGTTCTGGTCGCGCCGCATTAAGACCATGGTGGAAGATCTGCGCCCGGTCTTCTGGTGGGATCGCCTCTTTATCGGTGGCGGCAACTCCCGGCGTATTAGCCCCGCAGTCCTTAAGACCCTGGGTGATGATGTCGTCATCGCATCAAACACCGCGGGAATCTTG
>JANXZW010000020.1 GCA_025355305.1 Actinomycetes bacterium
GACCCATTGAACCACGCCCCCTTCCCGGAGAGATGCGACAAGATCTACTAACTGGCGAATGGGTTGCTTTGGCTGCCCACCGCCAAGGACGAGCCTTTCTCCCTCCAAAGGAGTTCTGTCCGCTCTGCCCCACAAAGACCGCTTTTGGAACAGAGATAGCTGATTCAAACTTTGAGGTAGTTGTCTTTGAAAATCGCTCCCCTTCTTTCTCGGCGCCATCCACCGAATTACCCGCTGAAACCATTCAAGCCTCAGGGCGCTGCGAAGTGGTGGTCTTCTCCGACCAACATGAGGGAAGTTTCGGAAGTTTAGAATTGGCGCAGATGCGAACCGTGCTGGCCGCATGGATTGATCGCACTCGAGAAATCTCCACCTTGCCCTATGTCGAACAGGTATTTGCCTTTGAGAACCGCGGTGAAGAAGTGGGAGTAACGCTCAACCACCCACATGGTCAGATCTACTCTTACCCCTTTATAACTCCACGCACCGCCAAGATGCTGCAGGTCGCGGAGGAACATTATGAGGCAACGGGAGTTCCACTCATGACCAGCATTATTGCTCGTGAACTCAAGGATCAAGTTCGAATCATCACGCAGAACGAAGAGTGGATTGCCTACGTTCCCTTTGCAGCGCGCTACCCTTTTGAAATTCACCTCGCGCCAAAGAAATTCGTCTCTGATCTTGCCGGTTTAAGTGATGAGGCCGCCGATGCCTTCCCGGAAATTGCTAAGGAGGTCTTGCTCCGCCTCGATGGGGTATTTGGAATTCAAATGGCGTACATCGCAGCCTGGCATCAAGCGCCCGTTAGAGTCGGACGTGAAGTCTTGGGACTGCATTGGCAGATCACGAGCATTCGCCGCGCACCAGGAAAACTCAAGTATTTAGCGGGCTCAGAATCAGCCATGGGCGCGTTTATTATGGATGTTAAGCCAGAGCAATCCGCGCAGCAGTTAAGAGACGTTCAACTCTAACCAGTTCATCTCGAGCTCTTCGTATTCCCGCTCTAGATTCTCTTGCTCCGCATGGAGTGCAATTAATCTTTCGTGCTCAGTTGTGATCGCTACCAACTCACTCTGAATTTCAGTTATTCGAAGTTGGCGGCGTTCCATCTGTCTCTCCAAGCGAGCCAATTCCTTCTTCAGTGCCTTCTGTTCCAAGACACCTGATTCCTTCTTCGCTGAAATCGCCCGGCTCACCGCGGCGCTGCCACTCTTTCGCAACTGTAAATATTCATCGATGCCACGCGGTAAATCGCGAAGTGCCTTATCTCCAACAAGTCCAACAAAGGTGTCACAGACGCGCTCCAGGAAGTAGCGATCATGCGATATCACTAGGAGAGTGCCGCCAAAGGAATCTAGAAGGTCTTCCAGCGCTGTTAGGGTTTCAACATCAAAATCATTGGTTGGCTCATCTAGCAGCAATACATTTGGACTATCCATTAACAAACGAGTCAATTGCAATCGACGTCGCTCCCCGCCAGATAGATCTCCAACGGGCGTCCACTGTTGATCTCTATTGAAGCCAAGTCGTTCACAGAGTTGACTAGCGGAGAGCTCTTTGCCATTTCCCAACTGCACCCGATTCGCGACTTTTTCTACCGCTTCAAGAACGCGCCACGATGGATCCAGCTCTTCCAAGTGCTGCGACAGGTAGGCAGCCTTGACCGTCACACCGGTAATTAATTTCCCCGCAGAGACTTTTCCATCACCTTCGAGGACTCGCATGAGAGTCGTCTTTCCTGCCCCGTTAACTCCCACGATTCCGATCCGATCTCCCGGACCGATATTCCAATAAACCTCATCGAGGAGCGCATTTTCACCAGCGCTAATCGCGGCTTGGTGCAGTTCGTAAACTGTATTTCCAAGACGGTTTGCGGCAAAGTTAAGCAGCTCTGCTTCGTTGCGTGGTGGTGGTTCATCGGCAATCAAGGTATTCGCGGCATCAATGCGAAACTTTGGTTTAGAAGTTCGGGCAGGCGCGCCGCGGCGCAGCCAAGCCAACTCTTTACGAATCAACATATTGCGCTTGCTATCTTCCACTGAGCTCTGACGTGAGCGCTCGGCCTTAGAGAGAACAAAGGCTGAATAACCGCCTTCGTACTCCAGCACACTTCCACCAACGACCTCCCAGATCTGATCAGAGATCTCATCCAAGAACCAGCGATCGTGGGTGATGACAACCACCGACAAGCCGCTGCGCCCCTTTAAATGCGCCGCTAACCAGGCCACTCCTTCTACATCAAGATGATTTGTTGGTTCATCTAAGAGAATCAAATCTAAGTCGGTCACCAGGAGCTTGGCGAGATTGACGCGTCGCCGCTCGCCACCAGAGAGGGAGTGGAATGTGCGGTCGAGAAGATCATCGCTATGCCCGCCAAAGAGACCCTGCAGAACCTCTCGAATCCGGCTGTTACTGGCCCACTCATGGATAGGTAGATCGCCCAAGACGACTTCGCGCACCGTCGCTCCAGGGGCGGCGTTGTCCGCCTGGCTCAAGATTCCAATATGGACAGCGTTGGCTTTAGCAACCCGTCCGGAGTCCGGCTCTAGGGTGCCAGCCATGATCTTAAGCAGAGTGCTCTTGCCGTCGCCGTTTCGGCCAACAACGCCAATCCGCTCGCCCTGTGCAACGCCGAGAGAGACGCC
The DNA here is from genome assembly GCA_025355305.1 of Actinomycetes bacterium. Taxonomy (GTDB): domain Bacteria; phylum Actinomycetota; class Actinomycetes; order Nanopelagicales; family Nanopelagicaceae; genus PALSA-747. The sequence goes on from JANXZW010000020.1 coordinate 2,646, forward strand.
GTCCAGGAGCGGGCGGATATCGAAGGCTTTAGAGACAGACTCTAAGTTAAGTAAATTCACTAACTACAGTCTGTCATGAATTGCCGAGCTTAAGAATTCGAAGGTGCCGAACCCAGCGTGACACTAAATACCTTACTACCGCCGATTGGCGCAGTGAGCGTTAGGGCAACGATGCTTCCTGGCGAGTAAGAGCGGATTCTAACAATCGCTGTCTCTGCGTCGGGAACTCGTATTCCACCAATGTTGGTGATGATCGACCCAACCACGATTCCGGCCTTATCCGCCGCTCCGCCAGCAACCAACTGCGAGATCTTCGCTCCCACCCCGGTGTAATTCTGGTCAAAGTAGACCCCGAGAACTGGACGAGTTGAGATATGCGTTGGAGTATTTATAATTTCATTGATGGTTCGTTGAGCTTCATTGATTGGAATCGAGAAACCTAAACCAATTGAACCCGAAGAAGAACTGGTAGATGCATTGGAAGCGATCGCGCTATTGATTCCGATCATGCGGCCTTGCGAATCGGTAAGTGGTCCTCCAGAGTTGCCAGGGTTAATCGCGGCATCTGTTTGAATCGCATCTACATACGACTGCGTGGTGGAGTTAGTGCTCTGAGTTGTAACAGGACGGTTAAGAGCTGAAACAATTCCGGCCGTAACGGTGCCATCTAACCCAAGCGGAGAACCAAATGCGATAACGGGATCACCGATTGAAAGCGTTGACGAGTCACCTGTCGCAATCACTGGAAGGTTAGGTGTGTCAACATGCAGTACAGCGAGATCGTAGGAAATATCGCGGCCCACTAAAGTGGCTGGAGCTTTTGTCCCATCGCTTAGATCAACTGAGAGAGTGTAGGAATTGCCGGCAACGGTAATCGCATCGATCACATGGTTATTTGTCACAATGTATGACCCCGTGGAATCAGATTTGATAATTGATCCGGAACCAGTGTCTCCATTTCCGGAGGAGTCCAAAACATTTACAGTAACGACAGAAGGCGAGACCTTTGCCACCACATTCTTCAGTGAACCTGTACCAATATTTACGGCAGTTCGACCCCCCGCACATGTTCCTGAACTACTTGCGTAGAGCGCACCTGTGCGATTATCGGCACAAGCCGTGACGACG
>JANXZW010000043.1 GCA_025355305.1 Actinomycetes bacterium
TATGTAAAGGGATGGGCCGCCGATGGTTGTATCCGGATATTGCAGCGCCATGGCGCCGAGAATATTCAGATCAATGCCGCGGGTGATTTAGCGCTTGCAGGAGGCTTTGAAGATGGCAAACCCTGGTCGATTGGGGTGCGTAGCCCTGAAAATAAGTTCCAAGTTCTTAAGGTCTTTGAGATATTTGAGGGTGCAATCGCGACCTCCGGTACCTACGAAATTGGCGCTCACATCAAGGATCCTCACACTGGGTTGATCGCTATCGGTGCTCGCAGCGCTACGGTTATTGGTCCCGATGGTGGCCTGGCGGATGCGCTGGCTACTGCTCTGGTGGTCACAGGGCGAGAGGGCGCTGGCATCTTCATGAAGCCAGAGCTATCTGATTACAAGGTTTGGGTCATCGATCGCAATGAAGATACCGCCTGGACTATCGGGGAGCTACCCAACTAACTCTCAGCGCCTGCAGCTGCAAAGTAAACAAAGATATGGATTAAATTTTTACTTGGTGAGCTCCGTCAACTCCGCGATCTGATCAGCAGTGAGAGGTGCGAAGTTCACGATCTCCTTTAATTGCTCAACAGTACGAGCACTTGCGATCGGGGTTGCAACGCCGGGTTGTGCAGCGAGCCAGCCCAGTGCGACAGCTGCGATAGAAGTTCCATGTTCCTTGGCAATCTGCTCGAGCAGAGCGACAGCTTTGTAGCCGCGATCATTTTGGTAATCGGCGACACCGGCAGCACGAACCGATTCTACGACCTCACCTTGGCGGTACTTCCCGGACAGGAATCCACGGGCCAAGCCGAAGAATGGGATTCCCGAAATGCCTTCCGCGATTACTACTGGCGCGGCATCGCCTTCGTACTCTTTGCGCTCCAATAAGTTGTAATGATTTTGTAGCGCGATGTACTGGGCGTAACCCTCTGCTTTGGAAATCTCTAGAGCTTCGGCCAAACGCTCGCCGGTGTAATTCGACGCGGCGATGTAGCGCACCTTGCCCGACTTGATGAGCGCGTCATAAGCGGCCAGCGTTTCGCGCAGCGAAACGCTCTTATCATCTTCATGGGAGTAGTAAATATCGATGTAGTCGCTCTGCAGAGCGCGGAGTGAATCCTCCACTGCTGCGTTGATATTGGCCGCTGAAAGTCCTGGGCGGGTGGAGAGCTTGGCTACCTTGGTGGCGATCACAATCTCAGAACGGTTGCCGCGCTGCTTCATCCACTTACCGAGGATTGACTCGCTGTCGTGGCCGGTATTGCCATCCTTCCACTCGGAGTAGACATCGGCGGTATCGATGAAATTTCCGTTATGTTCCGTATAAGCGTTGAGTACCGCGAAGGATTGCGCCTCATCGGCGCTCCAACCAAATACATTTCCACCGAGGCAGAGAGGGTGGACATTAAGGTCAGTCTTATTGAGCGTTAAATGAGTCATGCCGAGAAGTCTATTGCTCTCTATTACAGTGTGCACATGACAACAGGGGGCTTCACGAGTGAACAACTAGAGCTCGAAGAGAGAGTTCTAGTGCTACCGCATTGCGATCTAAAGGATGCCGTAACGATCGGTGAGATTGCGGTCGCAATTGCCAGGCGCGAATCACTTGCGGTATCAATAGAAGTTCGTCTCGGAGAGTGGACGGTCTTTCACACCGCGCTGCCTGGGGCCAAACCAGAACAAACATCTTGGATCGCGCGTAAGGCTCGCGTTGTTTTAGCCACCGGTCACTCCACGCTTCTGGAGCGAGTGAAAGCGGAAGAGGCTGAGATCGATTGGTATGAAAGATATGAAATGCCAGAGGAAACTCATGCCATCCACGGCGGCGGGCTACCACTAAAGGTATCGGGAAGTGGTCTAGCAGGGATACTTCTTATCAGTGGGCTACCGCAGGTAGAAGATCATCTCTTGGGAATCCGAGTGATCACCGAATTCTTGGCGCGCACCGGGGAGAATGAGTGAGCGCAGCAATTTGGGTGGTGGGTGAGGTACTGATTGATTTAATTCCAGAAGAAACTGGAGCTGTTGCAATCGTTGGCGGCGGTCCCGCTAATACAGCAAAGGCGCTGGCCCGACTTGGCTTCGACTCTTACTTTATCGATGGCATCTCCACTGATGCATATGGGCAGCAGGCACGCGCAGAGCTTCTCGCTGACGGCGTCAATCTCGATTACTCACTGAGCTCCGACCACCCCACCTGCGTTGCCACGGTTAGCTTCGATGAAAATAGAAGTGCCTCATATCAATTTCTTATTGATGGGACGGCGACATTTGAGTTCGACGAAAGTTGGCTACCTGATCCTGCCCTCGCACCCGCAGTACTTCACATAGGCACGCTAGCGACCATCATCGAACCAGGTGCAACTAATCTCTTCAACTGGGCCGCCAAAGTCAAAGCTCCTATCATCTTTGATCCTAATATTCGCACCTCTGTCATCAATGACCGTAAAAAATACCAAGCAATCGTTGAGAAGTGGGCAGAGATCTCCTCGGTAATAAAAATGAGTGAAGATGATCTGGCATGGCTCTACCCGCAGGAGGACTTTAGAGCGGCAGCTTTAAATTTCATCAACGAGAAAACCCAACTTGTGGTTTTAACGCGTGGGGAAAATGGGATCGATGGATTTACGCAAGATGGTGAGGTATCGGTTTCAGGAGTGAAGGTCGAGATTGTAGATACCGTTGGAGCGGGTGATACCGTCGGTGCGATCCTCGTTGAAGGGATCGTTCAGCGCGGATTAGATAATCTGGTCGGGACTACTCTAGAAAAAGTTCTAAAGCGCGCCGCCGCCGCGGCAGCTATAACGTGTTCACGCGCTGGTGCTAATCCACCAACCCGCAAAGAGTTAGAGGGCATCTAATGCAACATATCGATGGCGCAGAAATTTCGGTCTCGATTGATCTAGATCAAGGAGCGCGCATCGCATCGCTGCAGTGGCGCGATCTGCAATTCGCCGTTCCTTTCCGCGGAACTCCGCTCTCGTGGGGTTGGTATGCGATGGCTCCTTGGGCGGGACGCGTCGATGAGGGATTAATGGTGAGCGATGCGGGCATCGTGCATACCCTGCCAACAAGTTGGTCTCCACCGCACGCCATTCATGGTTATGGATTTACAAGCTCATGGGAAGAAACCGGCTCTGGTCGCGCCCGCCTAGAACTACCCGCGCCCTATAACGGCGCCGTGGTCGAGCAGACCGTTGAAATTCTCGATGATGCCGTTCGCTGGATTCTGGAATACACCCCCAATGGCTGTGATCTACCTGCCTGGCTGGGATTCCATCCTTGGTTCCCACGCGAGCTCGAACGCGGAGACGCGGCAGAGGTGGAGTTCACCGCCGCTCACATGATGCTGCGTGGTGAGAACGGTTTGCCCACTGGAGAGTTGGTTCCACAACCGAGTGAGCCGTGGGATGACTGCTTTACCGATATTAAGGGAACCCCATCCGTCCTTTGGCCAGGGGCCGCCCGCATCACCGTTGAGTCAGATGCCCCTTATTGGGTTGTCTATACCGAAGATAGCGACGGGGTCTGTATAGAGCCTCAAACAGCCCCGCCTGATGCGCAGAACCTAGGCATCACGGGTGAGCACTACATCGAAGTTTTGTTCACCTTCTCAGAAGAGGTTTAGGCTAGCCCCATGTCAGAGAAGAATGAATTAAGAGAGAAGGGTCTGCGTTTAACCCCGCAGCGTGAGTTGGTTTTGCAGGCGGTTCGCGATTTAGGACATGCGACACCTGAAGAGGTGGCAAAGAAGATCCATATCACCCACCCCGGGATCAATCTTTCAACTGTCTACCGCAATCTTGAAACTTTAGAGAACGTTGGTTTGGTGCAGCACACCCACCTTGGTCACGGGGGCGCCACTTACCATGCAGCGGAGGATCTGACTCACCTGCACCTCGTCTGTGGTCTCTGTGGTGAGGTCGCAGATGCTCCCATCGAAACAGCCGCTAATTTTGTGCAGCAGTTGGCCGATGATTTTGGATTTAAAACTGATGTCACTCACTTTGCAATATACGGCACCTGTGCCAAGTGCACCGCGCTCACTAAATAATTTATGAGCGCGGTGCTTGTTGAGTCGGGTCCAGATGCTGGCGCTATCTGGCACTTTGGCGAACCGAACCAAGAGCAACGTGCACTTGCCGCAGGCAATGGCTGGGCCGATCTCTCTCATCGCGCTGTAGTAAGTGTCAGTGGTGGCGATCGAATCAAGTGGCTCAATGACATGATGACGCAGGAGTTAGCAACGCTCCCTACTGGCCAGTGGAGCCAGACGCTTCTACTGGATGCGCAAGGTCATATCGAGCAACAACTATTTCTTGTTGATGATGGCCTAACTCTATGGCTACATACCGAAGCGGTGAAAGTTGAAGAGCTAGTTACCTACTTAAATAAGATGAAATTTATGCTTGATGTGGATGTCCGGGATCAGAGCGCGCACTTTGCGGTACTTCGCGCTCCAGGCCCGGCCGACTCTTTGGGCGGCCCTTATGCACTGCTTCCACGCGAAGAACTCCCTGAGCGTGTTGCCGCTTACAAGAGCGCGGGGTACCTGCAAGTGGGGAGCTGGGCGCTGGAGGCGGAACGAATCGCGGCTGGTCGAGCCCGTATCTTGTTGGAAACAGATCACAAATCAATCCCTAACGAGTTGGGTTTTCTTCACACCGCGGTTCATATGAACAAGGGTTGTTATCGCGGACAGGAGACCGTTGCCAAGGTCTACAACTTGGGGCGCCCTCCGCGTCGACTTGTCTTGCTACATCTGGACGGAACGATGGTGCACATGCCCGAGCATGGTGCCAAGGTGGCGCTGGATGGCAAGGAGATTGGTTATATCGGTTCAATGGCGCGCCATTACGAGTTAGGGCCGATCGCACTTGCAGTGATTAAACGCAGCGTGCCTGCCGAGGCCACCCTGGATATTGATGGAGTGAGTGCGACCCAGGAGATAATAGTTGCAACAGATTAAGATGGGGTTATGAATCTGGATTCCGTAAATCCCTTTGCAACAGTCAGCGTTCTGGAGTACCAGATGCCTGACTTCACTCAGATTCGAGATGATCATTACCTGCCTGCCTTCTATGCAGGTATGGAGGAAGAGCTCAGAGAAGTTGCTGCAATAATTGCTCAGCCAGAGATCACCTTTGAAAACACTGTGGTTGCGCTCGAGAAGAGCGGCCGAACGTTAACCCGCGTGGCTCTTGTCTTCTTTAACAAATCTTCCAGCGATACCTCTGAGGCCCTAGATGCAATGGAGGCCGAGATTGCTCCGAAATTGGCTCTGCACTCTGACACGATCAAGTTAAATCCGCTGCTCTGGTCTCGCATTGAAAGGCTCTACAACGAGCGCTCTGCTCTCAACCTGGGAGCCGAAGATCTGCGGCTCCTTGAGCTCTATTACAAGGATTACCATTTTGCGGGTGCCCACTTATCGGCCGAGCAGCGCGAAGAACTTAAATCTATCAATGAAGAGTTATCTAAACTCGAGGCAGATTTTTCACAGAAGCTCCTACTCGATACCAATGACTCTGCGATCGTCGTGGATTCACCAGAGGAACTTGATGGTTTAAGCGCCAACGATATTGCGGCGGCAAAGTTAGCTGCCCAGAGCCGTGGCCTTACCGATAAATGGTTGATCGATGCGGTTAATTTCAGCGGCAATCCCGTGCTTGCAGAACTCACCAATCGCTCACTACGCCAGAGGATCATGCTCGCCTCCCTGGCGCGCGGAAACCGTGGCAATGAGAACGATACAAAGTCGATCTTGGTGGCGATGACTAAGTTGCGAGCTCGGCGAGCGGCGCTCTTTGGCATGAAGAGTCACGCGGAGTACATAACAAGTGAGAGCACCGCCAAGAGCCCAGCAAACATTCACTCCATGTTGCGCAAGATTGCGATCCGAGCGGTAGCGAACGCGAAGAGTGAAGGAGCGGTATTGCAAGAAGCTATCTCCGCCAGCGGCGGCGATTTCACTCTGGAAAGTTGGGACTGGGATCTATATACCGAGAAAGTTCGCGCCGATAAGTACAACGTCGACACCGCTGCGCTTAAACCTTACTTCGAATTAGAGAAGACCTTATGGGATGGAGTCTTCTTCGCCGCAACCAAGCTCTATGGAATTACCTTTAAAGAGCGTCCGGATATCACGACTTACCACCCCGAGCGCCCGCCTTTGAGGTCAATAATGCGGATGGTTCCAGGCTCGGTCTCTTCATCGGTGACTTCTACACCCGCGGTTCAAAGCGCGGTGGGGCATGGATGAATAATCTGGTTGATCAGAACTTCCTCTTTGAACAACTTCCTGTCGTTGTAAATAATCTCAACATCGTCAAACCACCAGCTGGTGAGCCAACCCTTCTCTCCTTCGACTTCTTAGTGACGCTCTTTCATGAGTTTGGTCACGCCCTGCACGGTCTCTTCTCGCAGGTAAAGTACCCGCGCCTGTCGGGCACAAGTGTCGAACGCGATTTCGTGGAGTTCCCGTCGCAGGTAAATGAGATGTGGATCTTCTGGCCAGAGGTTGTAACCAACTTTGCACTCCACTATCAAAGTGGGGAACCGCTTCCACAGCATCTCATCGACAATATCGTCAACTCATCTACATTCAATCAAGGCCATGAAACTACCGCTTATCTACAGGCAGCGATCTTGGATTTAGCGCTGCATGAGATATCAGATGGCTACGAAATTGCGGATGTAGTCGCCTTCGAAGAGGCGGCGATTGCGGAGTATGGCCTGGAGTACGCACCTGTTCCAACTCGCTACCGCTCCACCTACTTTGCACATATCTTCGCTGGAGACTACTCGGCGGGCTACTACGGATATATCTGGTCGGAGATTTTGGATGCAGATACCGTGGATTGGTTTAAGGAGAATGGCGGCCTGAAGCGTTCCAATGGAGATCACTTTCGAAATCAGTTGTTAAGCCGCGGAGGATCAATCGATTCGATGCAGATGTTCCGTAACTTCCGCGGTCGCGATGCAACGATCGAGCCACTGCTTAAGAGACGCGGGCTCAATTAGTAGATCAGGGCCTGTACGCCGCTCTGCATGATCTCCTGAACAAATGAGGCGGCACCTTTAATGACGATCCCTGGGATCAAATCAGATTCAGTGATATTTCTGCGCACGGCGCATTGGCTACAGAGGGTTATCGATCCACTTGCCAGAATCGCATCGCGCAGTTCGTGGAGTGGCGCAGAGTGTGGAAGAGCAAATTCTTCGCAGCGCCCTGGCAATGCAAAGTAGGAAGCCTTGCTTGTCAGCCAGAGTGAGACGCTAAATCCACTTGCCAGAGCGGTTGCGGCTACTGTGAAGGCCTGCGCTGCGCGTTCTGCATCCTCGCTACCCGCCATCACTTTGACCACCAACGTCTTCATACAGTAATCGTAAAGGATACGATTGTGCCGTGGCGACCGTTACCTCAATAGCTTTAATTGTTGGAGCAGCCGCCTTTGGTTTTTTTATGATCATCTTTGGAGTGCGCGGCGCGGTTCGCCTCTGGCGAGAAGAGAGGGCAGAGTAAATGGCATTCACAATCCCCGAAGGGCTACACGAAGATCTCTATCCGCTAGCGTGGATGGTCGGCACTTGGCGCGGCAAGGGAACTGGGGAATATCCTGGAATTGAGCGATTCGAATTTGCGCAAGAGGTGACCTTCAATCACGATGGGCGAAATTTCTTGAATTACTATTCAAGGACTTGGCTGATTGACGAAAACGCCGACATTATCGAACCATTCGAGTACGAGGTCGGTTTCTGGCATCCAAAGCCGAAGAAGGTCTTGGAAGTTGTGCTCGCCTACAACACCGGCCGCGGCGAGGGCTGGGTAGGAATTTACGACGGCCCCAAGATTCAACTGGCGCTTGATCGGGGTTATGTTTCCCCTTCCGGGAAATCAGTGGAATCTGGTTCGCGTCTCTACGGGTTGGTTGACGGACAACTCTTCTTTGCACACGATGTTGAGATGGATGGCCACGAACTACAGGCATATATGTGGTCAACAATGGAGAGGCAGAGCGAATAAGCGATGAGCAATGTAACAGGAGTACTGCTGGCAGAAGTTGTGCGAGCTGGAATTGTCGAATCCGTTCACAACGGTCACCTAGCGCTGATTAATAGCGATGGTTCCGTACGCGCGGCGCTCGGTGCTGTCGACGCCCCGATGTACCCCCGCTCTTC
>JANXZW010000054.1 GCA_025355305.1 Actinomycetes bacterium
AGAAGTAGCCCAGCCAAATTTGAAATATAGGCGTGACTAGCAAAGAGAATGCGATCCAGGATCGATGTTGGGATATTGAGCAAGATTGTAAAAAGATAGAAGAACCAGAAGTCACGGCGTTTGGTACGGCCACGAAAGACGGCGTAGTTTTGCAATGCAAGCGTGATCGATCTATTCATTGGCAGCTCTTCCTTCTTTTGCGGTCACAACAAGATCTCGTACCCATAGCACAAAGGCAATGAAGGCTATGCCGATGAAAACGGCGCCCCAAAGGCTCACTCCTGTTTGTTTGTATTTACCTTGGACCACGGCTGCGGCAATTATTGCCAGAAAGGCCGCTGCTCCATGACTGATATAGAAGCCGTGGCGGTCTACCGCTTCTACATGGTGAGCTGCGGGCACTGGTTGCTCATAATTATTCGAAGTTGGCACTTCAGGGTATTCCGTGGGAACCTCTTTGGAGGCGCTTTTAGCCTTTTGGTGCACCGATGAGACATCGCGATAATAAATACCGGTACCGGGAATACTGACCGTCTTGGTCACGCGACCAGTGGGGCTGAAAGAAACGTGTGCTCCGCGCGCACCAAAGGAGACTCCTGTCCCCCGCTTGGAGAGGTTGATGTGAACCCCTGGGGCGATTTTGATGGACTTTCGAAAATATGCGCTCATGCCTCAAAGGCTAACGCCATCCACATCAAGTGGTGCCTTAATCTGCCCGCAAATGCGGGCAGCGTCGAGGGCTACCACGCCAGTTAGAGCACAACCTTTCCTTGGACAGACCAAGGGAATTCAATCCACTTATCTGTCTGGCGCCAGGCGTAATCTGGTTTGATAATTGTTGTCGGCTTCTCGTACAAGACCGCGAAGCGAACCTCTGCTACAAAGCCGGTCAAGAAATCTTTGACGAGCTTTAGGGTTTCACCGGTATCGGCAACATCATCGGCGACCAAGACCTTGGCGCCGTGCAGGTCAACGCGATTTGGAACAGGCGGTAGCACGATGGGCATCGGTAGGCGCTCATCGACTCCGGTGTAGAACTCAACGCTAAGCGTGAAGGAATTCTTCACATCAATCGCGTATCCCAAACCGGCGCCTAAGAAGAAGCCGCCCCGAGCGATCGACAAGATGATGTCTGGCTTGAACTCTGAGAGCAATATGGTGCGGCCGAGTTCTCGGACTGCTACACCGAACTCTTCATACGATAACTTTTCCCGCTCACTCATGGCGGCAACTTACAGAGTTTTGCTCCGCGGGGAAAGAAAATAGAGCACCAGCGAAAGCAGGACTCCAGCGGGGATGGTCAGCAAAATCCCCACGATTGCCTGGTTCTGCTGCGCGCCAAAGAAATCCTTCTGGGCAAAGATGAGTGAGACATCTAGGCCAAGGGTTCCAAGAGCGCCAATGAGCAAGGCCTCAAGAAGTGAGAACTGCAATGTGGCACGCAGCAGGAATTTGCCAAGGAAGATTCCGGTAAATATGCCGACCGGCTTTCCGATCAACCGCACGATGATTAATGCGAGCACCAGGGTTGTCGCAACTGCATGGAGTGAAAATTGGTAGCGGCGAAAGAGCGAGATAAAGACAAAGATGGGGATGATGAAGAAGGCCGAGAGCGGCTCTATGAATTCAAGGAGGCTTTCATGCAGTGGCTTGGTGCGCTTCTTGTTGTTGAAGGTAACAATTCCAAAGATAACCGCCACCAGCGAAGTTTGTATCCCGGTTTGGTGTCCAACTGCTAAACCTGCAAGGAAGATTGCGATCAGCAACGCCTTAGAGGCGCGGTAGCACGAAATCACGAAGTAGAGCGCCAGAATTGCAGCCAAGACCAACGAATAGAGAAAATGAATCTGCACTTTGTAGAGTACTGAAAGCACGATCACCGAACCGATGTCATCCAGGGTGGCGAGCGCCAACACAAAACCCTTGAGATTGTTCTTCTTAAGTACCACAAGCATCGCAAGTACAAAGGGCAGGTCGGTCGCCATTGTGATGCCCCAACCCGTGGTGGGGGCACCGTTGGCGCGGTTGAAGAGGTAGAAGGTGAGTGCGGGGACAATCATCCCTAGCCCGGCAGCGATCGCACTGACAAGAAGCACCTTGCGATCGCGCAGCGCGCCATCGGTCAGTTCAAAACGTAGTTGCAGCCCGATGTTGTAGAAGAAGAAGCCGAGTAGATAGTCCAGAGTGAATTCCCGGATAGTGAAGTGCCAGTTGCCAATATGACGCGCAGCCACAAGGAAGTGGCTATCAACGTTGGCACCGAGGGCGATGGCGAGCAGCGCAACAGGAATGAGTAGGTAGGCGCTAAAGGTCTCGTTCTTTATGATCCGCAAGAAGATATTCAACGATCAAATCCCTCAAACTCCCAGGCGCGCACTCCCCCCAAGATTCCCGCGGTGTTTGATGCGATGACGACATCATCACCCAGGGTCTTAAGGACTGCGGGGCTAATACGCCGGGAGTTGCCGCCACCGATAAAGAGGCGATCCCACCAGAAGACCGGGCGCAGATCTTCCACCATGGT
>JANXZW010000001.1 GCA_025355305.1 Actinomycetes bacterium
AGTGGAGGGCTAAGAAGAATAAGTCCCAGGATTCTCGGGTCCCTGGCGAAGCGCAGCGCTAAATCCGTGCCGAAGGACCACCCGACTACCCAGAGTTTGGTGGTACCTAATGTGTCGAAGCAGTAATTGATGGCCGCTTCCACATCTAACCTTTCGGCTTCACCACCGTCGAAGGAACCTTCGGAGGTACCAGCTGCGCTACTCGTGCCACGGGTATTAAATCGAATCACCTGAATCCCGGCCATGGCGGGAAGGCGGTTAGCAGCCTTCTTGAAAATATGACTATCCATCATTCCACCGCCGGCAGGATTGGGGTGGAGGCAGAGTAGAGAACCAATCAATTCCTCTAGCGGAGTCGCTACCTCTCCAACGAGCTTGAGGCCATCGGCGGTGGTGATGGTTATTGGGCGCCGCTCTGCCGGTAATACGCTGCTCGGCCTGATTAACTCACTCACAAAAGGAGTTTACCCTTACCCCATGAACCCCATCTCCGAGATCATCAGTCGCTCCCCTACAACCGGGGAAGAAGTTGGTCGCTATCCCAACACCTCCGCGCAAACCATCAACGAACTCGTTGCGCGAGCACAATCATCTTCGTATCAGTGGCGCGCCATTGGCCCGCGCGGGCGAAAGGTGATCCTGCGCGCTTGGGCACACTACTTAGCCACTCACATCGATGAACTTGGTGCCCTCATCGCAGAGGAAACGGGTAAACCGCTCAGCGACGCTCTTCTGGAAACTTCCATCGCGATTGATCACCTCTCTTGGGCCGCGCGCAATGCGGGCAGATACCTAAGTGATTCGCATCGCTTCTCCGGGCTTCTGCTCGCAAATATGTCTTCCCACGTGGAATACCAGCCACTTGGTGTCATCGGAGTAATTGGACCTTGGAATTACCCGGTCTTCACTCCGATGGGCTCCATCGCCTATGCATTGGCGGCGGGAAACGCTGTCATCTTTAAACCAAGTGAATACACACCGGGAGTTGGGCACTGGTTGGGTGAGTCTTTCAATCGTGTTGCACCGAGCGCTAACGTATTTTTTGTCGTAACAGGCGGTCCAGAAACGGGCGTTGCTCTCACAAAGAGCGCAGTCGATAAGATCGCATTCACGGGATCAACTGCTACTGGGAAGAAGATCGCAGCGGTCTGCGCCGAAACTTTGACGCCAGTTCTGATGGAGTGTGGTGGAACAGATCCCGCAATCATTGATAGGGATTGCAATATCAATAAAGCAGCGCATGGAGTGCTCTGGGGTGCGATGGCGAACGCTGGGCAAACCTGCATCGGCATAGAGCGTGTCTACGTTCATGAAGATATTGCACCGCAGTTCATCGCAAAGATTTCAGAACTTGCTCGCGAAATAGTCGTCGGCCGCGAGTACGGTGCGGCCACGATGCCAAGCCAACTAGTTGTAATTGATTCACACATCAAGGATGCAGCGCGTCTAGGCGCCGAGTTTGTTGTGGGTGGGGTGGATTCCGTGCAGCCGCCTTACGTTCTTCCCACAATTATGGTCAACACTCCCGAGGAGAGCTTGGCAGTCACAGAAGAAACATTTGGGCCCACTCTTACTATTCGACCCGTTGCCACGATGGGTGAGGCGATAGCCCTCTCCAACGCCTCTAAATACGGGCTTTCGGCCTCGGTCTGGTCGAGGCGGCAAGGCAAGGCGATCGCGCGCCAACTTCATTGCGGAATGGTCTCTGTTAATTCGGTGTTGGCATTTACGGCAACTCCGTCGATGCCCTTCGGCGGGGTGAAGCAGAGTGGGTACGGCCGAATTCATGGGCCAGAAGGTCTCCGAGAATTCACCTACACCAGAGCCGTCGTCGCGATGAGATTTAGTATCCCTCTGGAGTTCGCCACCTTTAAGCGAACCGCGTTTACTGATCGATTTATCAAGCGCTTTGTTCAGCTGTTGAACCGCTAAAAACGGGGGGCGTTGCGCGAGCGTTCGGTGCGAGGCTTGCGCTGGTCCTTCTTGTTCCAACAAGCGGTGTGCCAGTGACGACGGCTCTCCAGATCGTCATCGATCCACGCCACGATGTGAGGAGTAGCAGTCGGGATCAACTGATCACAGCCAGGGCAGCGATAGGGCTTTGATGAACTCGAGCCGGTGATCTTGCGTACGGTGTAGATGCCTTCAAGGTGTTCCTCGACCGTTTGAAACGAGGTGCCTACCTCACGATCTTCAGGCTGGGAGCCAGATGGGCGTTTACCTTTGGGGTGATTGCGACGCGGGCTCATACCCCTATTCTTTCGCATTCCCAGTAAAACTTCACCACCAGAGGTAGCGACTGCCCGCACCCATGAGGCAAGATGCCCCCATGAGTGCCGCGATCGAAATTCACGACCTCCGTAAAAGTTATGGGAAGCACGAAGCGGTGGCCGGGATATCACTCACCATCGAGCGGGGCGAGATCTATGCCATCTTGGGCCCCAATGGGGCTGGTAAGACCACCACCGTAGAGATCCTCGAGGGCTTTCGAGAGCGCGACAGTGGAACCGTAAAGGTCCTCGATTCTGATCCAGGCGCCTTGGGAATCCACGGCTCTGCGTGGCGCAACCGAATCGGAATCGTTTTGCAGTCCAACAGCGATGCAGCCGAACTGACAGTTGCCGAGACCGTTCATCACTTCTCCCACTACTACTCCAAACCAAAAGATCCAGATTCCATCATCGCTCTGGTTGGTTTGAGCGAGAAGCGGGATGCGCGAATTCGAACCCTTTCGGGCGGACAACGCCGGCGCCTCGATGTCGCGTTGGGAATTGTCGGCTCGCCTGAAATTCTCTTTCTTGATGAACCCACCACTGGTTTTGATCCTGAAGCCAGACGCGCCTTCTGGGAGCTAATTCTTGCGCTGAAGGCAGAAGGCACAACCATCTTGCTCACCACTCATTACCTTGATGAGGCAGAGGCGCTGGCTGACCGGGTGGCCGTTATCAATGCGGGAAAGATCATCGAAATTGCTACACCAGCAACTCTTGGTGGCCGCCATCTTGCCAAGGCAACCATTAGTTGGCAGGAGGATGGAAGGGTTCAACGAATGATTTCAGAGAATCCAACTCGCGATGTCATCGAATTGGCAGCTCGGTTTACGGGTGAGATCCCAGAACTAATAGTTACCCGCCCTTCCTTGGAGGATATTTATCTGACCATGATCGAGGGTCAAAAATGAACACCCTTCGCATAGGTTTTCTCCGCGGAAATATTGAGATTAAACAATTTCTTCGCCAGAAAGAATCTGTCGTTTTTACCCTCTTCTTCCCACTCCTGCTCCTGGTGATCTTTGGCAGCGTCTTCACCCAGACCATCGCCCCTGGCGTTAAATTGAGTCAATATTTTATTTCGGGCATGATCGCATCAGGGCTTATTAACAGCGGATTCCAACAGTTAGCGATCAACATTCCTACCGAGCGCGATAACGGTGCCTTGAAGCGCCTGCGCGGGACACCGATGTCGCCCATAAGTTTCTTTATTGGGAAAATTATTCTGGTATTTCTCACGATGTTGATTCAAGTCTTCATACTTTTGCTGGTCGGGGGACTCTTCTTTCATATTCGGATTCCTACCGAATCAACAATCTGGCTGCGATTTATCTGGTTAGTCGTGCTTGGCTCTGCCTGCTCGACCGTCCTTGGGGTCGCGATGGCCGGAATCATCAAGAGCGGCCGTGGCGCACCAGCCGTTGTTACACCAATAGTTCTTGTTCTTCAGTTCATTAGCGGGGTCTTCTTTCAGTACGACAGTCTTCCTTCTTGGATGAAACAGCTGGCCGCTATCTTCCCCCTTAAATGGCTGACCCAGGGAATGAGATCAGTCTTTCTCCCCAACTCCTTCGCGATAAGAGAAGTTGCCCATAGTTGGGAGCTTGGAAGGATTGCCCTTGTCTTGGTCGCGTGGTTAGTTGCCGGAACGTTCCTTGCCTCGCGTTCCTTTAAGTGGTCTAGGCAGTGACATTGCGCAGGGTTGCGATAGCCCTGGTTCTTCTCCAAATGCTCAGCGTGAGCCCGACATTTGCTGCATCTCCAACCGCAAAACCAAAACCAAAGACCAGCATCGTTAAGTCAACTCCAGTCTTTGGTAGCGAAACAAATAGTGCGAAGGGTAAGGCAGCAATAAAAAAGGCTGCAACGGCCAAGAAGAAGGCTGTACTTGCAAAGAAGAAGGCGACCAGGGCCAAGAAGAAGATTGCCACGGCCAAGAAGAAAATTGTTCGTCGCCACGTCTCCTTTCCTCCCGTGCGCAAACCAGTGCCGCCTTCACCATCGCCGGCTTGGCCTCCTCATGGTTTTACCTCGGTCGGGAGCGCATATGCACGCATCCCAACTGGAAATGAATTGGTGGGGATTCTCTCGACAATGAAGGATGCTTCCTCACCCGTGAACTCCTGTTCACTCGACCCCAAGAAACCCAATGCACCGGCCTTCTCCTGTGCCGCAATTTTGGTTGGAGCCACAGAAAAGTGCACCTGGTGGAAAGTCTCTTCAACCATCACCGAAATTGATCCATCAAGCGCTGCAGCACGCCTCACCATCGGTGCGCTCACAGTCTTGCAACCGGGAGCAGCGGGCAAGACGATTCAAACCATCGTCCTACTCAGCCCAATCCCGCTGCAAACAGGTGTAATGTTCAGTGGAATTCATGCAACGTGTGGCATTGGACCT